>NZ_CAJPGQ010000023.1:0-119150 GCF_905339595.1 Burkholderia sp. BCC1977 | reverse complement strand
ATAGAGAATCTCGGCGGCCGGGAAGCCCGGGAAGATCTCGACGCCGAGCGCCTCGGCCTGTGCCCCGAGCCAGCGCGTGACGTTGCCCAGCGAAATCACGTAGTTGCCGTGGTTCTGGAAATTGGCGGGCAGCGCCCAGTTGGGCGTGGTAACCGCGCTGTTCTCGGACAGGAACAGGAAGCGGTCTTCGGTCACCTCGACATTCAAAGGCGCACCCTGTTCCTTCCAGTCGGGGAACAGTTCGGTGATCGCGCGCGGGTCCATCACCGCGCCCGACAGGATGTGCGCGCCGATCTCGGAGCCCTTCTCGAGCACGCACACGCCGATCTCGGTGCCTTTCTCGGCGGCCAGCTGCTTGAGCCGGGTCGCGGCCGACAGCCCGGCGGGGCCGCCGCCGACGATCACGACGTCGTATTCCATCGATTCGCGCGGGCCGTATTGTTCGACAAACGAAGCGTGTGACATGAGCAGATAAGCGGGCAGGGATTAGCGTTCGACCGACTCGATCGCGATCGAGATCAGGCGGGAGTCAAGTGCGTCGGACTGCAGATCGAGTTCTTCGCTGCGGCCGTCGAGCCACAGGCCATGCATCGGCAGCAGGGTCTGGGTACTGAGCGACGCGCTGCTGAAGCGCCATTGGCCGGCCGCGCAAATCAGCAGATGCGTCGGCGCCGGCGTCACGCGGCGTGAATGCGTCGCTACGCTCACGGTGGCCCGGCAGGCGGCGCGGCGTGTCATCACGTTGAGCACGTGCGTGGGCCGCACGATATCGGTCGTCCACACAGGCAAATCGCCGGGAAAGTGTGCCGGCACGATCGGGTGGGCGACGAGATGCCCGTCCTGCGCGCGGAGTTCGACGCTCGTGTTGTCGACCGGCACGAGGATCCGGTCGACACCCGGAAACTGCGAGAAGCGGGCCGATCCGTCGAGCGTTGCGAGACTGATACGCCAGTCGACGTTGCTGTCGGAGTCGACGCGGCTTGCGATCGTTCGCGTGATGCCGGCGCCGTTCGCCCAGGCTTCAGGCTCGATTTGCGCGCAATCGATGAACCGGACGGACGGGTAGTGTGATGCCGATGGCGCACGCCCGATGGAGGAACGCGGCGCAGGCACGGGCGGGACGCCGCCCTGCCCGGAATCCGGGTTCGTCATGCGCCACTCCCGGCATCGATGTGACGTTCGAGCGCAGCCATCACGTCGAACAGGTCCCCCACGAAGCCCACGTCCGCAAACGAGAAGATCGGTGCATCCGGATCCTTGTTGACGGCGACGATCAGCTTCGAATCTTTCATGCCGGCCAGGTGCTGAACGGCGCCCGAGATTCCGAACGCGAGATAGGCGTCGGGGGCGACGGTCTTGCCTGTCTGGCCCACCTGAATGGCGTTCGGCGCATAGCCGGCGTCGACCGCGGCGCGCGATGCGCCGAGGGCTGCGCCGAAACGCGATGCGAGTGTGCCGAGCCGCACCATGTTCTCGCCGGACGCGAGCCCGCGTCCGCCTGACACGACGATCGGCGCATTCGCGAGATCGACGCCGGCTGTCTGAGCGCTGTTGCGTTCGACGAGCGTCGTCGCGGCGAATGCGGGCGGCGCATCTACGGAATCGATCGGCGCCGGTTCGGTTCGCGTGCCTGCCGCCGCGAACGACGATGCGCGCACGGTCGCAAAGGTGGTCTCGCGCGCGCTTTCGACGGTCGCGACGATGCTTCCCGCATACAGGCCGCGCACGAAGCGGCCGTCGTCCGCGATGCCGGTCACGTCCGCGACGAACGCCGCGCCGGCGAGTGCCGCAGCGCGCGGCAACGTATTCCGGCCGAGCGTGCGATGGGCGGCCGCGATCAGTGTGTAGCGCGGTGCCAGTCCTGCGAGCAGCGCGGCGAGACGCTCCGGCGTGACAGCGCCGGCAGTGTCCGGCTGATCCGGTCGGAGCACCTGGTCGACGCCGTCTATCAGCGCGGCTTCCGCGGCTGCTGCGGGATCGAGCACCATCACGTCGACTGTACGCCGGCGTGACGTTGCGGCAGTCACGACGCGCCGGACCGCGTCGGGCAGCGTATGGTCGGCCGTGGCTTCGGCGATAACGAGCGTTCTCATGCGGAGACTCCTGTATGGGCAAAGACGTGGTGGGCGGCGAGCGCGGCGATCAGTGCATCGATGTCCGCAACGCGATGACCCGCGCGCTGCACGGTCGGCTCGTCGAGTTGGACCGCACGTGACGACGGCGCGAGATCCACCGCGAACTGCGCGGCATGAATGACGGCAAGCGGCTTCTGCTTCGCCTTGACGATGCTCGGCAGCGTCACGCGTCGCGGTTCGGCCAGGCGCAGGTCGGCGCTCACGACGGCGCGTCCGGCCAGCCGCCAGGTCGCGGTGCCGCTGTCGTCGCCGCACGTGACGCGCCAGCCGTCGCCTTCGGGCGCGAGAGCGGTCGCGTCGAGACCTTGCGGCCAGCCGAGCAGGCCGGCGAGCATGGGCGCGACGCCGCCGGTGTCGTCGTCGATCGCCTGCTTGCCGCAAAGCACGAGGTCGTACGGCGACGTGCCGAGGTACGCGTGGAGCAGCCGTGCGACGCCAAGCGAGTCGAGCGACGCGGCGGCGTCGCCGGTGTCAATCAGGATCGCGTCGTCGGCGCCCATCGCGAGGCCAGTGCGCAATACATCCTGGCAGGCGGGCAGGCCGCACGTGACGACGCTCACCTGCGCGGCGTGACCGGCTTCGCGCAGGCGCAGCGCCATTTCGAGCGCGCATTCGTCAAACGGGTTGATGGACATCTTGAGGCCGGTCGTCTCGATCGAACCGGTCGAACCGATCCGCACCCGCACGTTCGGATCGACGACGCGCTTGACGGGCACCAGTATCTTCAGGGGCATGGGAATGTCTCGTCGAAAGGTGGAGATCAGGACACGGCGCCGAGGCCGTACTTGCCGGTGAGCAATGCGCCGGTTGCAAAGCGTTCAAGCGCGTAAGGGGCGAGCGAAACGTCGGTCGGCTGCCCAAGAGCATGCTGTGCGAGCAGTTTGCCGATGCCGGGCGACAGCTTGAAGCCGTGGCCCGAGAAGCCGAAGCCAACCACGAGTCCCTCGATGTCGCCGACGTTGCCAAGCACCGGGTTCCAGTCGGGCGTCACGTCGTAGACGCCGGTCCACGACGACGCGAGTCCGGCTGTCTCGTAGGCGGGAAAGCGTTCGGCGACCTGCGCACCGACTTCGGCGACGTAATCCAGCGAAATGTCGCCCTGTTCGGTTTCCGGCGCATTCAGCGTCTCGCCGACGATGCCCTCGGAGACCAGCATCTGGCTGCCGCCATAGCTGCGGTAATAGAGCATGCCGGGCGAGCCCAGGTCCTTGAACGCCGGCATCTGGAACGAATATCGTGCATCGCACTCGAGCGCCAGCACGGTGTGCCGTTCCGGCTTCACGGGGAGCGGGACGTCGATCCAGCCGGACAGTTCCGGCGTCCAGATGTTCTGCGTGCTGATCAGCGTGCCGCACATGAAGCGGCCGGCACTCGTGTCGACGCCGACGATGCGGCGGCCGTCACGCACGACCCCCGTGACGGTCGTGCCTTCGAGCATCTTCACGCCGCGCCGGCGTGCCGATTTCGCGAAGCTCGTCGCGACGAGATAAGCATCGGCGAAGCCGGCTTCCGGCTCGAAGCCGATCAGCGCCGCGTCGTCGAACTGCGCGATCGGCAGGCGGGCACGAGCCTCATCCCGATCGAGCAACTGCACGTCGATGTCCATCGCCCGCTGCGCGTCGAGCGACGCGCGCAGCGGTTCGAGCTTCGCCCCCTCCGGCGCGCAGATCATGTAGCCGCACTTGACGAGCCCGCACGACGCCTCGTCGTCGCCGACGTATTCGGCGAAGTTGTTGAAGGCCGACCACGACGAGCGCGCCAGTTCGACGTTCTGGCGGACCGAGTAATGCGTGCGCAGCAGACCGGACGATTGCGACGTGGTGCCGGCACCGATCATGCCGCGTTCGATGACGAGCACGTTCTGCGCGCCGAGCGACGCAAGATGATGTGCGACCGACGTGCCGATCACGCCGGCACCGATCACGATGAAGTCGAAGTGGCTCATGGTTTCCCTCTGGATGGACGACGAGCCGATTCTAGGGAGCCGCGGTGCCGCCGAATTTTTTATTAGGCAAACTTATGCAACGTGCCCGGAAGTGCTCATCTAGCACACGGGCGAACCGAACCGGCGCACCATTCGTCCCGTATTGGCGGAATGGCCGTCCCCCGGCAACTGGAGCCTCTATGCGACGCAACCCATCGCCAATCGACCTGCGTGCCCTGCAGGCCTTCGTCGCCGTGTGCGAGACCGGTTCGATGACCGGCGCGGCCAGGCGCATCGGCGTCAGCCAGAGCGCGATCAGTCAGGCGATTTCCGCACTCGAGCGTGACCAGGGGACGGTGCTGTTCGATCGCGAGAGCCGTCCGCCGCGCCCCAATATCGCTGGCCGGGCCCTGCTCGAAATGGCCGGCCCGCTGCTCGAGCATGCGCAGATGGTGAGCACGCGCGTCGGCGACGCGTCGGACGCCGGGCGGCTGCCCGTGCGGCTCGGCTGTGTCGATTCGTTCGCGGCGACGGTCGGCCCGGAACTGATTCGTGCGGTGTCGGGCACGTCGCGGCAGATTTCGATGTGGTCCGGGATCACGCCGGGTTTGAGCAAGCAATTGCATGACCGGGAGATCGACGTCGCCGTATGTACGCAGACCACGCTCAGCGATGCGCGTATCGTCGAGGTCCCGTTGTTCTCCGAAGCATTCGTCGCGGTCGTCGCGCGCGCGCATCTGGCCGGGCGCCCGCAGGCCGACTGGCGAACGCTGGCGGCCGAACTGCCGTTGATCCGTTACACGGCGCGTTCGGTGATCGGTCAGCAGGTGGAGCGGTTCGCGCGTCATCTCGGCATCGACTGCCCGAGGCGCTTCGAATTCGACGCGACGGATCCGCTGCTGAGCCTGGTTGCCGCCCGGCTCGGCTTCGCGATCTCGACGCCGCTGTGCCTGTGGCAGGCGCGCCATTACCTCGGCGACGTCGTGGTCGTGCCGTTGCCGGCCGGCCGTCTCGGCCGGCGCGATTTCTTTCTCCTGCACCGACAGGGCGAGTGGGAGGACTTCGTCACGGAGATCATCGAGCTGACGCGCGCCGTGCTCGACCATTCGATCCGGCCCGCGCTCGCGCGCGCCGTGCCGCAGTTACCCGAAGATGCATTGCTTTGATTCGTACGGAGTGCTCGATGAGTGACCTATATACGCTGCAACGCGGCGATGCGCCGCTGCTGATTTCGATTCCGCACCTGGGAACGGCGATACCCGCGCCGTTGCGCGATGCGTACACCGACCGCGCGCTGACACTCGCCGATACCGACTGGCACCTCGACCGACTGTACGCGTTCGCGACCACGCTTGGCGCGACGATGCTCGGTGCGACGGTTTCGCGTTACGTGATCGACCTCAATCGTCCGTCGGACGACGAGAGCCTGTATCCCGGCCAGACGACGACGGGCTTGTGTCCGACCGAAACGTTTCGGGGCGAGCCCGTCTATCGCGAAGGATGCGAACCGGATGCGGCGGAGAAAGGCCGCCGGGTCGACGCATACTGGCAGCCGTACCACATGGCGCTGGCGGCCGAGCTGGCGCGGCTGCGCGAGCGTCACGGGCACGTGCTGCTTTGGGAAGCGCACTCGATCGCGAGCATGCTGCCGCGGCTGTTCGACGGCAAGCTTCCCGACCTGAACATTGGCACGCAGGACGGCAGGACCGTCGCGCCGTCCGTGCAGGCCGCGGTCGAGCGCGAGGCTGCCGCAGGCCCGTTCACGTGGGTCGCCAACGGTCGCTTCAAGGGCGGCTTCATCACCCGCTCGTCCGGCCGGCCGTCGCACGGCGTGCACGCGATCCAGCTGGAGATGTGCCAGTCGACCTACATGGACGAAGCTTTCCCGTTCGCCTACGACACCGAACGCGCGGCGCGCGTGCAGCCGACGGTGCGCCGGATGCTCTGCGCGGCGCTGGATGCGCTGGCGGCCCTGCCGCCGGTCGCAGCATAAGGATCGCTGATACATCTTCGTAACCGCGGTTCCCGTATCGGTGCGACGCTGCACCGAAAGTGGCGTGGAGCCGCACCCATAGCACGCATTGACCCAGCTCGCACTGAATGACGCACGGGCTCGATATCGCCCGGGATGTTTATTAATGGGAATCTTTGATTCCTGTAGATAAACCTGGCACGCGGCTTGCGTTATCTCTCGTGACGGGATGCTTATTCGTCGGCAGGTTGTCCGTAGACGAAGATCGACAGGAACTGGATCGGGGTCTTGATCAGGCGTTCCGGGCCGTGCGGTACGTCGGCGCGGAACGTCAGGGTGTCGCCCGGATGCAGGATGTAGGTCTGCTGACCGTGCCGGTATTCGATCACGCCCTTGAGCATGTGGATGAACTCGGTGCCGGGATGCTCGAATACGGGAAAGCGTTCCGCCTGGTCTTCCATCGTGATCAGGAACGGCTCGAAGGTTTTGCGTGGACCCTGGTCGTAGGCGAGCAGATGGTAAGTGTGGCCGCTTTTCGTGCCTTTACGGACGACTTCCATGCCGGCGCCTTTCTTCACGAGCTGGGCACCGCCCTGAGGTACGTCGAAGTTGCGGAACAGCACGGCCATGGAGACGCCGAGCGCCTGGGCAATGCGGTTGAGGACGTCGAGACCGGTCGAGGTCTGTGCGTTTTCGATCTTCGACAGCATGCCGCGGCTGATACCGGCCTGTTCGGCGACCTGGGCGATGGTCAGGCCATGATGCTGGCGAAGCTCGCGGATGGTCGACCCGAGATAGCGTTCGAGCGGTGTCTTGCTGTCGTCAGCGGTATGCATCATCGACCTCGGCAAAAGGGGCAAGGGTAGCAGATTGCGGCGTGCGCGCCGGCACGGTCGGCAACGCCGGTGTGCGCGCCAAAAGTTTCATGTAGGGAATTATTATTTCGCAACAGTAAATTCCTTCTCAGGCAGAAGGCGTGGTTGCAGCGTATCGGACGCGGTGCTTGCCCATGTCGCGCAGTTGACCCGCTCGCCAGTCGGGCGGATTCCGCAAACCAGTGAACGAAGCAGTTGCAAGGAGAGACGATGAACCTGAACGATACGAGCCAGTTGCCGGTCAACACGCTCGGCAGCGTACCCCGCTTCGACTCGGTGGACGAAGCGCAGACATACCTTGCGCAACACGGCGTGAAGTATGTGCTCGCGCAATTTGTCGACATTCATGGCGTAGCCAAGGCGAAGTCGGTGCCGGTCGCGCATCTGAACAGCGTACTGACCGCGGGCGCGGGCTTTGCGGGCTTTGCAATCTCGGGCGTCGGCATCGAGCCGAACGGGCCGGATTACATGGCGGTCGGCGATCTCGCGACGCTGACGCCGGTGCCCTGGCAGTCCGGGCTGGCACGCATTGCCTGCGACGGTCACGTGGACGGCGCGCCGTGGGCGTTCGATTCGCGCGTGACGCTGAAGAAGCAGGTTGCCCGCCTGACCGAGCGCGGATGGACGCTTTTTACCGGCCTCGAGCCCGAATTTTCGCTGCTGAAGCGCTCCGCGTCGGGCACGCTCGAGCCTTGCGATCCGAGCGATACGCTGGCGAAGCCCTGCTACGACTACAAGGGGCTGTCCCGCACGCGCGTGTTCCTGGAAAAGCTCACCGAATCGCTGCGCGCGGTCGGCATCGACGTCTACCAGATCGACCACGAGGATGCGAACGGGCAGTTCGAGATCAACTACACGTATACCGATTGCCTGACGTCGTGCGATCACTACGTGTTCTTCAAGATGGCCGCGTCGGAAATCGCGAACGAGCTCGGGATGATCTGTTCGTTCATGCCGAAGCCGTTCGCGAACCGCCCGGGCAACGGCATGCACATGCACATGTCGATCGGCGACGGCAAGCGCAACCTGTTCGCCGACGACGGCGATGCGCTCGGCATGGGCCTGTCGACGCTCGGCTACCGGTTCACGGCGGGCCTGCTCGCACACGCGCCCGCACTGACCGCGCTCTGCAACCCGACGGTGAACTCGTACAAGCGCCTCGTCGTCGGGCGCTCGCTGACGGGCGCGACCTGGGCGCCGGCCTACATCAGCTACGGCGACAACAATCGCTCGACGATGGTGCGGATGCCGGGCGGCCGGATCGAGCTGCGTCTGCCGGACGGTGCATGCAACCCGTATCTCGCGACGGCCGCCGTGATTGCCGCCGGGCTCGACGGCATCGACCGCGACCTGTCGCCGGGCGCGCCCGCGAACGAAAACCTGTACGAGTGGCCCGCGCAGAAACTCCGCGAACACGGCATCGGCGTGCTGCCGCAGAACCTCGGCGAAGCGCTCGACGCGCTCGAAGCCGATCGAACGATCTGCGATGCGCTCGGGCCGGTGGTCAATGAATTTCTCAAGCTCAAGCGGATGGAGTGGCTGGAATACATGCGCCACGTATCCGACTGGGAAATCAAGCAGTACGTCGAATTTTTCTGAGGAGCAAGCAACATGTGTGGAATCGTAGGATTGCTGGTCAAGACGCCGGCGTTGCGCGAGCGGCTCGGCGAGCTGATGGTGCCGATGCTGATCGGCATGACCGAACGCGGCCCGGATTCGGCGGGGCTCGCGGTGTTCGGCGACGCGGTCGAGCCGAACCAGCGCAAGCTGAGCCTGTACTCGGGCTTCACGGATGAAGGCGAGCATTTTCCATGGGATGTGCTGCTCGACCGCCTGAAGGCGTCCGTCGACGCCGCGGCGCGCGTCGACGCGAAGGGCAACCACGCGGTGCTGACGGTCCACGCGCAGGCCGACACGGTCAGGCACTGGCTGAACGAGCATTGCCCGCGTGTCTATCTGCTGTCGGCGGGGCGCTCGATCGACCTGTACAAGGACATCGGCCTGCCCGCGGAGATCGCCGCGCGTTACGCGTTCGGCGGCCTCAAGGGCTCTCACCTGGTCGGCCATACGCGGATGGCGACCGAGTCCGCGGTGACGCCCGATCGCGCGCATCCGTTTACGGCCGGCGAGGATTTCTGCCTGGTCCACAACGGCTCGCTGTCGAACCCGTACGGCGTGCGCCGCAAGCTCGAGCCGAAGGGCATTCACTTCGATACCGACAACGACACCGAGGCGGCATGCCGCTTCCTCGAATGGCGGCTGCGCGAGGGCGACACGCTGCCCGTGGCACTGCAGAAGGGCTTCGAGGAGCTCGACGGCTTCTACACGTTCCTGATGGGGACGCCGACCGAGCTGGCGCTGATTCGCGACCCGTTCGCGTGCAAGCCGGCCGTCGTCGCCGAGAACGACGACTACGTCGCGATCGCGTCGGAATTCCGCTCGCTCGCGCACCTGCCGGACATCAGGAACGCCAAGGTATTCGAACCCGCACCCGAGGAGATGTACGTATGGAACGCATGACATTCGACCTTGAGCACGCAACCGTCAGGGACGTCAACCAGTACCTGCACGGCAGCGCGGACGCGCTCGACGGGCAGGCGATCGTGGTGGCCTCGCCGAACGGCGCGCACAACCTCGCGGTCGGCGTCGATGCCGACGTGACCGTGACGATCGACGGCCACGCCGGCTATTACGCCGGCGGCATGAACCAGCGCGCGACGATCGTCATCGAGGGCAGCGCCGGGACCGGCGTCGCGGAAAACATGATGAGCGGCAAGGTGCACGTGAAGGGCTTCGCGTCGAACGGCGCGGGTGCGTCCGCGCACGGCGGCCTGCTCGTGATCGACGGCGATGCCGGGTTGCGTTGCGGGATATCCCTGAAGGGCGGCGACATCGTCGTCGGCGGGTCGGTCGGCAGCTTCTCCGCATTCATGGCCCAGGCGGGCCGGATGGTGATCTGCGGCGACGCGGGCGACGCACTCGGTGATTCGCTCTACGAAGCGGTACTCTACGTGAAGGGTGACGTGAAGTCGCTCGGCGCAGACGCGCAGTTCGAGCCGATGGCCGACGCTGACTTCAGTGCCGTCGCGGCGCTGCTCGATGCGGCCGGGCTCGACCACGATCCGCACGCGTTCAGGCGCATCGCTTCGGCCCGCACGCTCTACCACTGGAACGCCGACGCGAACCAGGAATATTGAATCCACGCTCCATCGAGGCAACGCCATGGAAGTCAAACCCATTCATTTCGCCCGCTTGCAGCAGGAAGAGTCGTACGGCTACGACCGCAAGACGATCGATTACATCCACACGGCCGCCCAACGCGGGTTGTACGAGATTCGCGGCCTTGGTGCAAAGCGCCATGTACCGCACTTTGACGATCTGCTGTTTCTTGGCGCGTCTCTTTCGCGTTACCCGCTTGAAGGCTATCGCGAGAAGTGCACGACGCAGACCGTGCTCGGCACGCGCTTCGCGAAGAAGCCCGTCGTGCTCGACATCCCGATCACCATAGCCGGGATGAGCTTCGGCGCGCTGTCGGCGAACGTCAAGGAAGCGCTCGGTCGTGCGGCCACGGCGGCCGGCACGTCGACGACGACCGGTGACGGCGGGATGACGCAGGAAGAACGCCGTTCGTCGAAGACGCTCGTCTACCAGTGTTTGCCGTCGCGCTATGGGTTCAATCCGGACGACGTGCGCCGCGCCGATGCGATTGAGGTCGTGATCGGGCAAGGTGCGAAGCCGGGCGGCGGCGGCATGCTGCTCGGCCAGAAGGTCAATCCGCGCGTGGCGTCGATGCGCACGCTGCCGGCGGGCGTCGACCAGCGCTCGGCGAGCCGCCATCCGGACTGGACCGGCCCGGACGATCTCGCGATCAAGATCCAGGAACTGCGCGAGATCACGGACTGGGAAAAGCCGGTCTACGTGAAGGTCGGGGCAACGCGAACGTTCAATGACGTGAAGCTCGCGGTCCATGCGGGCGCGGATGTCGTCGTGGTCGACGGGATGCAGGGCGGCACGGCGGCAACCCAGACCTGCTTTATCGAGAACGTCGGCATCCCAACGCTGGCGGCGGTTCGCCAGGCCGTCGATGCGCTCGAGGATCTGAACATGAAGGGGCAGGTTCAGCTTATCGTGTCGGGCGGCATCCGCACCGGTGCGGACGTCGCGAAGGCGCTCGCGCTGGGCGCCGATGCCGTCGCAATCGGCCAGGGGGTCCTGATGGCGCTCGGCTGCAACAGCGAGTCCTACTTCCAGGACGGCATGCTGCATTCGGCCGTGGCCGATTACGCGGCGCTCCATACGTCGCCGGGCTTCTGTCACCACTGCCATACCGGCAAGTGTCCGGTCGGCGTGACGACGCAGGACGCAGTCCTCGAAAAGCGTCTCGAGCCGGAAGAGGGCGCGCGTCGTGTGCGGAACTACCTGAAGACGCTGAACATGGAGCTGACGACCATTGCACGCGCATGCGGCAAGCAGAACGTGCACCACCTCGAGCGCGAGGATCTCGTCGCGCTGACGGTCGAGGCGGCCGGCATGGCGCGGGTGCCGCTTGCCGGCACGTCGTGGATTCCGGGCGGGCGCGAGTGATCCCGGCGTGACCGTGCGCATGACGGGGCGCCGCGTCGGCATGCGGCGTTCCGTCATCGACCGGTTCGGTCCATGCGACGCACGCGGTGAAGCCGCGTCGTGTCGTGTTCATTCCCGATAGTGCGGGTTCGTCAACGGTTCGCGCGTGCATCGCGGGGCGGTGCATGCCTGGGTTCGAGGAAACGACATGAAAAAGACGATTGGCTGGATTCTGTGGGCCTGGCTCGCGATGCTGGCGCTGCCCGCATTCGCGGACGACAAGGTGGCGGCCGCGGTGCCGGTGCCGAACAAGGGCGACACCGCGTGGATGATCGTCGCGACGCTGCTGGTCGTGATGATGGCGGCACCCGGGCTGGGCCTGTTCTACGGCGGCATGGTGCGCGCCAAGAACATGCTGTCGATCCTGATGCAGACACTCGTGGTGTTCTGCCTGCTCGGCGTTCTGTGGGCGGTCTACGGCTACAGCATCGCGTTCACCGAGGGCAACGCGTTCTTCGGCGGGCTCTCGAAGGCGTTCCTGGCCGGCATCACGCCGGATTCGACCGCCGCGACGTTCAGCAAGGGCGTCGTCATTCCGGAGTTCATCTACGTGTCGTTCCAGCTGACGTTCGCCGCGATCACGCCCGCGCTGATCGTGGGCGGCATCGCCGAACGCGCGAAATTCTCCGCGGTGCTGGCGTTCATGGTGCTGTGGTTTACCTTTTCGTACCTGCCGATTGCGCACATGGTCTGGTACTGGGCGGGTCCCGACGCTTACACGAGCGCCGCGGCGGCCGACAAGGCCAACGCGACGGCCGGCTTCCTGTTCCAGAAGGGCGCGATCGATTTCGCCGGCGGCACCGTGGTGCATATCAATGCGGGCATCGCGGCGCTGGTCGGCGCGATCATGATCGGCAAGCGGTCGGGCTTCGGCCGCGAGACGATGGCGCCGCACAACCTCACGATGACGATGATCGGCGGGTCGCTGCTGTGGGTCGGCTGGTTCGGATTCAATGTCGGTTCCGCGCTCGAGGCAAGCGGCGCGGCCACGCTCGCGTTCGTCACGACGCTGCTGGCCACCTGCGCGGCGACGGTGTCGTGGACCTGCGTCGAATGGTCGTTGAAGAAGAAGCCGTCCATGCTCGGCGCGGTGTCCGGCGCGATCGCGGGGCTGGTCGTGATCACCCCGGCATGCGGATTCGTCGGGCCGATGGGCGCGATCGCGATGGGGCTGATCGCGGGCGTCGTCTGCTATTGGGGCGTCAACGGGCTCAAGCGTATCCTCGGCGTCGACGATTCGCTCGACGTGTTCGGCGTGCACTGCATCGGCGGCATCGCGGGGGCGCTGCTCACCGGGGTGTTCGCGTCGCCGTCGCTGGGCGGCACCGGGATCTACGACTACGTGGCGAACAGGGTCGCCGACTACCACATCGGCGATCAGCTGATCGCGCAGTGCTGGGGCGTGGGGACGTCGCTCGTGTGGTCGACGGTCGTGTCGATCGTCGCGTTCAAGCTGGTCGACGTGACGATCGGTTTGCGCGTCGATGGGGAAAGCGAACGCGAAGGGCTCGACATCCGGTCGCACGGGGAATCGGCATACCATTCGTGAGCGTTGCCGCGCCGGAAGCGGCGTTCCGGGAGCGGTCGCCGGGGCGACCGGATCAACGCTATGCCCGCCGTGCGAGCGCGAGCGGCTGCAGTCGGCGGCCGGCGGTCGATGCGCGACAGGCGGACGGACCGGCGCCCGCGCACATCACGACAGCGGCAGCACGATCCGCGCGACCAGCCCCGTCGGCTCCCGGTTCCGCAGCACGAACGTCCCGCCGTGCGCCTGCACGATCTCGCGCACGATCGACAGCCCGAGCCCGACGCTGCCCGGACGATCGCCGCGCGCCGGATCGAGCCGGACGAACGGCTCGATCACGTCCTGCAGGCGATCGTCGGGGATGCCCGGTCCGTCGTCGGCGACGTCGATGCGCACGTGCCGGTCGTCGACCGACGCGACGATCAGCACGCTGCTGCCGAAGTGGGTCGCGTTTTCGACGAGATTCGTCAGCACCCGCTGCATCGCATCGGGCCAGCAGAACATGCGGATCTTGTCGGGGCCGTCGTAGCGGACCGCCGCGCCGGCTTCCTCGTATTCGTCGCACAGCGTCGCGATGAGCGCGCCGAGGTCCAGCCATTCCTTCTCTTCGTGTGCCGTGCCGCTGCTGAGAAACGCCAGCGCCGACGTGACCATCGACTGCATCAGGTCGAGATTGCGAATCAGCTTGTCGCGCACGGCGTCCGTCTGTTCCATTTCGAGCTGCAGGCGCATCCGTGTGAGCGGCGTGCGCAGGTCGTGGCTGATCGCGGCCAGCATCCGCGTGCGGTTGCGGATCGAATGCGCGATGCGTTCCTGCATCAGGTTGAACGCATGCGCTGCGCGGCGAATCTCGAGCGGGCCTTCTTCCTCGATCGGCGCGACCGCCATCGCCTGGCCGAACGCATCGGCCTGCTCCGACAGCCGCCGCAACGGCCGGATCACGCGGGCAATGGCCCAGGCCGACATCGCCGCGATGCCCACGCACATGAAGATCAGCGCGCCGTAGAACGGAAACGTGTAACGCGGCGGATCGCGCGTGATGCGATGCGTGAGCACCTCGAGCGTGTCGCGGCCGATCGGCACGCGTACGCGGATCGATTCGTCAGGGTTGCCGCGCGGGCATGCGCGCACGGTCAGCGCGCCGCTCGCCGGCAGTTCGGATTTCAGCACGGCCTCCAGATCGCGCGTGTCCGCCGTCACCGTCGTGCACCGCGAGGGCGCTTGCGCGAGCCGGTAGTTCAGGTTGGGCTGGTGCCAGGTCGCGACGACGGCGCCGCGCGCATCGTCCGGCATGGCCTGCAGCGTGCCGACGGCACCGGCGATGCGGTATGCGCTCTGCCACGGCCACGGCGGCGGGGGCGGCGCGTGATACGACAGCAGCACGATGAACAGTAGCGCGGTGGCGATCGACGCGCACGTGAGGATGACCAGGATCTGGCCGAGCGTGGTCGACAGGACGTGACGCATCAGGCGAACGTGACGTCGGGCTGGAACGCGTAGCCGTCGGCGCGGACGGTACGGATCGTCTCGTCGAGCGGATCGTCGCCGGCGAGCTTGCGGCGCAGCCGGCTCACGAGCAGGTCGATCGAGCGCTCGGAGATCGGGAAGTTCCGGCCACGCGTGAGGTTGATGAGTTCCTCGCGGGACAGCACCTTGCGGACATGCTGGCAGAGCACCAGCAGCAGGTCGGTTTCCGCGCCGGTGAGCGGCACGCGCAGGCCTGCCGCCGAGCGCACGAAACGCCGGTACGGATAGAACGTGCAGCCCGAGAACTGCAGCACCAGCTCGGCGCCCGGCTT
The DNA here is from genome assembly GCF_905339595.1 of Burkholderia sp. BCC1977. Taxonomy (NCBI): domain Bacteria; kingdom Pseudomonadati; phylum Pseudomonadota; class Betaproteobacteria; order Burkholderiales; family Burkholderiaceae; genus Burkholderia; species Burkholderia sp. BCC1977. Next base: position 104,297 of record NZ_CAJPGQ010000023.1, on the reverse strand, counting down.
GCGTTCGGCATCGTCCGCGGCGCCCGGGCGACGCAGCACGGCACGGATGCGGGCGAGCAGCTCGCGCGGATCGAACGGCTTCGGCACGTAATCGTCGGCGCCCAGTTCGAGGCCGACGACCTTGTCCGTCGGGTCGTCGAGTGCCGTCAGCATGATGATGCGCGGCCCGCCCTTCGCATGCAGCCGACGGCACAGGTCGAGCCCGTCCTTGCCCGGCAGCATGACGTCGAGCAGGACCAGGTCGACGTCGACCGTCGCGAGCAGCGCGTCGGCGGCTTCGACGCTGTCCGCGACGTGCGTGACGTAACCCTTGCCGGAGAGAAAGGCGGCCAGCGAGACGCTGATGTCGGCGTCGTCCTCGACGATCAGGATGGGAGTGGCGGTCAATGCGTTCACCGTTGTTGCGAGCGTGTGATGTGCGGCGCGCGGCCGCGATGGATGCGCCGACAAATGTACTCCGACGCGCGCGTCTGGTCTGTGTCAATCCCGACACAATATGTGAATGCGCATAACAATCAACAACTTAGGTGATGTTTGCCGTATCGTGCACGACTTCGAAGAAGGGTAATGGTCGTACACATGAACAAGCAATGGGAGTATTGCCGGAGGCGCTGGCCGGTCGTGCTGGCGCTGTTCGCGGCGTTCGGAATCGCGGGCTGCGGCGATCGCGGTGGGGCGGCCGGCCCGGGTGGCGCGGCGGCGGCCGTCGAAGTCGGCGTCCAGACCGTCGCGCCGCAGCGGATCGCCGAGCAGACGGTGCTGTCGGGGCGTTTGTCGGCGCTGATGGTGTCGGACGTGCGACCGCAGATCGGCGGGATCGTCCGCAAGCGGCTGTTTACCGAAGGGGCTGACGTGAAGGCCGGCCAGGTGCTGTACCAGATCGATCCGGCGACCTACCAGGCGGCCTACGATCAGGCGCGCGGCACGCTCGCGAAGGCCGAGGCGACGCTCGCGTCCGCGAAGACCAAGGCGGCGCGCTACGCGGCGCTCGTGAAGATCAGCGCGGTCAGCGCGCAGGACAACGACGACGCGATCGCGGCCGTGCGCGAGGACGAGGCCGACGTGCTGGCCGATCGCGCGTCGCTCGAGTCGGCCCGCGTCAATCTGGGCTACACGCGGATCACGGCGCCGATTTCCGGACGCATCGGCGCGTCGTCGGTGACCGAGGGCGCGCTGGTGACGGCCGACCAGACCACCGCGCTCGCGACCATACATGCGTACGACCGGATGTATCTCGACGTGACGCGTTCGAGCGCCGAATGGCTGCGGCTGCGCAAGGCCTACGCATCGGGCCGGCTGCAGCGCGCCGGCGACGGTGCCGTCGTCCGGCTCACGATGGAAGACGGCACGTCGTATCCGCACGATGGCGTGCTGCAGTTCTCCGGCATCACCGTCGATCAGACGACCGGCTCCGTCACGCTGCGGATCGTGTTCCCGAACCCCGACGGCGAGCTGTTGCCGGGGATGTACGTGCGCGCGGCACTCGACGCGGGCGTCGACGCGAATGCGCTGCTGGTGCCGCAGCTCGCGGTCACGCGCGCGGCGGACGGCAGCGCGAGCGTGTGGGTCGTCGATGCGACCGGCCACGCGAAGCAGGTCGCGGTGCGTGCGGATGACGCTTATGGAAACCAGTGGCTCGTGTCGAGCGGCCTGAAGGCCGGGGATCGCGTGATCGTCGACGGCTTGCAGAAGGTGCAGGCCGGCGCGGCCGTTCACGTGATGTCCGATGCGTCGGGCGCGGCGGCGGGGGTGGCCGGTAGCGCGGCTGGTAGCGTGGCTGGAAGCACGGCCAGTGGCGCGTCGGCCGCTGTCGCGACGTCGTCGGCGAAGCCGTAAGGAGGGCGCATGGCAGGCTTTTTCATTCAGCGCCCGGTCCTCGCATGGGTCATCGCGATCGTGATCATGCTGATCGGCGGCGCGGCGACCACGAGGCTGCCGGTCGAACAGTATCCGACGATCGCGCCGCCTTCGGTGATGGTGACCGCGACCTATCCCGGCGCATCGGCCGACACGGTGGCGAAGACCGTCACGCAGGTGATCGAGCAGAAGCTGTCCGGCATCGACAACCTGCTGTACATGTCGTCGACCAGCAGCAACGCCGGGCAGGCGTCGATCACGCTGACGTTCGCGCCCGGCACCGACGCCGACATCGCACAGGTGCAGGTGCAGAACAAGGTGACGCAAGCCTCTGCATCGCTGCCGCAGACGGTGCAGGAACAGGGCGTCCAGGTGGCGAAGGCGTCCAGCAACTTCCTGATGATCGTCGCGCTGTCGTCGCCGGGCGGCTCGCTGAGCTCGATCGATCTCGGCAACGTGATCACGACGCAGATCCAGGATCAGCTGACCCAGCTGAGCGGCGTCGGCGACGTCACGTTGTTCGGCGCCCAGCACGCGATGCGCATCTGGCTGAACCCGGTGCGGCTGAAAAGCGTCGGGCTGACCGCGTCCGACGTGACGACGGCCATCACGAACCAGAACGTGCAACTGTCGGTCGGCGAGCTGGGCGGCGCGCCCGCGACGGACACGCAGGCGCTCAACGCGACCATCGCGTCGTCGAGCCTGCTGACGACGCCGGCACAGTTCGGCGACATCCTGCTGCGCGTGAACACCGACGGCTCGACGGTGCGGCTGAAGGATGTCGCGCGCGTCGAGATCGGCGGCGATTCGTACGACACGTCGTCGCGGCTCGACGGCAAGCCGGCCGCCGCGCTCGCGATCAAGCTGTCGACCGGCGCGAACGCGATGTCGACGGCGAGCAAGGTGCGTGCGAAGCTCGCCGAGCTGCAGCCGCAGCTGCCGAAGGACATCGCGATCAGTTATCCGTACGATTCGACGCCGTTCGTGAAGATCTCGATCGAGGAAGTGGTGAAGACGCTGATCGAGGCCGTGATCCTGGTGTTCCTCGTGATGTACCTGTTCCTGCAGAACCTGCGCGCGACGCTGATTCCGACGATCGTCGTGCCGGTCGCGCTGTTGGGGACGCTCGGCGTGATGTCGGCGATCGGCTTCTCGATCAACGTGCTGTCGATGTTCGCGATGGTGCTCGCGATCGGACTGCTGGTCGACGATGCGATCGTCGTCGTCGAGAACGTCGAGCGGATCATGGCCGACGAAGGGCTCGGGCCGAAGGAAGCAACGCGAAAGGCGATGGGGCAGATCACCGGCGCGCTCGTCGGCGTGACGACGGTGCTGACCGCCGTATTCATCCCGATGGCGTTCTTCTCGGGTTCGACGGGCGCGATCTACCGGCAGTTCTCGGTGACGATCGTGTCCGCGATGGTGTTGTCGGTGCTGCTCGCGTTGACGCTGACCCCGGCGCTCTGCGCCACGCTGCTGACGCCTTCTTCCATCCCGCATCACGAACGTCGGGGATTCATCGGCGCATTCAACCGGCTGTTCGACAAGGGCAACGCCGGATACAGCGCGTCGCTCGCGCGGGTCGTCGCGAAGCCCGTGCGCTGGATGATCGCGTACGCGCTGATGGCGGGCGTCGTCGGCCTGCTGTTCATGACGCTGCCGTCGTCGTACCTGCCGGAAGAGGATCAGGGCTCGATCATGGTGTCCGTGTCGGCGCCGGTCGGCACGCCCGCGTCGAGCACGCTGAAAACCGTCGAGGCGGTCGAACAGTATTTCCTGAAGCAGTCGGCCGTCGCGCACGTGATGGCCGTCAACGGTTTCAGTTTCAACGGGCAAGGGCAGAACAACGCGTTCGCGTTCGTCCAGTTGAAGGACTGGGGCCAGCGCGGATCGAGCGACAGCGCGCAAGCGGTGATCAGCCGCGCGAATGCCGCGTTCGCGGCTCGGCGCGATGCGCAGGTCTTCGTGATGAACCAGCCGGCGATCCAGGGGCTCGGCACGCAAAGCGGTCTCGACTTCGAGATCGAGGACCGATCGGGGCAAGGGCACGACAAGCTGCTGGCCGCGCGCAACCGGTTCGTCGCGCTGGCCGCGCAGGATGCGTCGCTCGCGATGACGCGTCCGTCCGGCCTGGAGGACTCGCCGCAGCTTTACGTCGACATCGATCGCGAGAAGGCCAGCGCGCTCGGACTGTCGATTGCCGATATCAATTCGACGCTGTCGACCGCGTTCGGCTCGTCGTACGTGAACAACTACATCGATACCGGACGGATCCAGAAGGTGTACGTTCAGGCCGATGCGCCGTTCCGGATGATGCCGACCGATGTCGGGCAGTGGTATGTCCGCGCCGATTCGTCGTCGACCTCGACAACGACGACCTATGACGGCGTGATGGTGCCGTTCTCCGCATTCTCGACCACGCGCTGGACCTTCGGCCCGCCGCAGATCGAGCGCTACAACCGCACGCTCGCGATGCAGATGAGCGCGCAGACGCCGCCCGGCGTCAGCACCGGCCAGGCGATGACGGCGGTCGAAACGATCGCGAAGCAGCTGCCGTCCGGCTTCGGCATCGAGTGGACCGGCCAGTCGTATCAGGAAGTGCTCGCCGGTTCGCAGTCGACCTATCTCTACGCGATCTCGCTGATCGTCGTGTTCCTGTGCCTCGCCGGCCTGTACGAAAGCTGGTCGGTGCCGTTGGCCGTGATCCTGGTCGTGCCGATCGGGGTGCTGGGCGCGCTGCTCGCCGCGCATCTGCGCGGCCTGTCGAACGACGTGTACTTCAAGGTCGGCCTGCTGACGACGATCGGCCTGTCGACGAAGAACGCGATCCTGATCGTGGAATTCGCGAAGGACCTGCAGGCGCAGGGGAAAGGACTGATCGAAGCGACGCTCGAAGCCGCCCATCAGCGATTGCGGCCGATCCTGATGACGTCGCTCGCGTTCGTGTTCGGCGTGCTGCCGCTCGTGATCAGCACCGGCGCCGGCTCGGCGGCGCGGCACGCGATCGGGACGGGGGTGGCGGGCGGGATGATCGCCGCGACGGTGCTCGCGATATTTTTCGTGCCGGTGTTCTTCGTCGTCGTGCGCAGGCTGTTCAACGAGCACGGCCGCGACGAAGCACGGCATGCAGAGGAACAAGCATGAAACTGAAACTCCTGGCGCTGGTCTGCGTCGCGGCGCTTGGCGCGTGTTCGCTCGACCCCGTCTATCAACGCCCGGCCACGCCGACGGCCGGCGCGTGGCCGACCGGCGCGGCATACGGAACCGGGACGGCCGCGCCGGCGGCGGCGTCCGCCGCGACCGGGACCGCGACGCCGCCGGCAGCCGAGGTCGGCTGGCGCGATTTCTACCGCGACCCGCCTCTGCGGAAGCTGATTGCGCTCGCGCTCGACAATAACCGCGACCTGCGCGTCGCGGCGCTGCAGGTGGCCGAGTATGAAGCAAAGTACCGCATTACGCGCGCGGCGCTCGCGCCGTCGATCGACGCCGGCGGATCGCTGTCGAACGCGCGCAGCGACGGCGCGGTCACGCGCTCGGCCAGCGTGTCGGTCGGCACGACGTCGTGGGAGATCGACTTCTTCGGCCGCCTGCGCAGCCTGAAGCGTCAGGCGCTCGAGAACTATCTGTCGACCGACGCGTCGCGCGTCAGCACGCAGCTCGCCCTCGTCGCGACGGTCGCGACCGACTATCTGCAGTTGCGCGCCGACGAGGCGATGCTGAAGATCGCCACGGACACCGCGGCCGCCGACCAGCGCACCTACGATCTGACGGTCGCGATGCTGAGGATCGGCAGCGCATCGTTGCAGGACGTGCGCGAGGCGCAGACGTCGCTCGCGACCGCAAAGGCGAGTGTCGCGTCCTATACGCGGGCGGTCGCGCAGGACCGCAACAACCTGACGGCGGAGATCGGCTGCGCGTTGCCGGACGATCTCGACGCTGGCCCGACGCTGCTCGACGACGCTGCGATGCTCGCCGACATCGGCGCCGGCGTCCCGTCGGACCTGCTGGCGCGCCGGCCCGACATCGTCGCGGCCGAACACACGCTGAAGGCGGCGAACGCGAACATCGGCGCCGCGCGCGCCGCGTTCTTTCCGAAGATCGAACTGACCGCGACGGCCGGCACGGCCAGCAGCGGCCTGTCGCAACTGTTCAAGGCCGGCACCGGTGCGTGGACGTTCGCGCCGACGATCACGATGCCGATCTTCGACTACGGCAGCAACAAGGCCTCGCTCGACGTCGCGAAGATCGACAAGGACATCGACGTGGCCGATTACGAAAAGGCGATCCAGACGGCGTTCAAGGAGGTTGCCAATGCACTGGCCGGACGCGACACGTATGTCGCGCAAGTCGACGCGGATCGCGAGTACGTGCGATCGGCCCGCGATTACTACGATCTCGCGCAGGCGCGCTACCGGACCGGCACGGACAGCTTCCTCACGCTGCTGACCGCGCAGCGAACGCTGTATACGGCGCAGCAGCAACTCGTCACCGATCAGCTCGCGAGCTTGTCGAATCGGGTGACGCTGTACAAGGTGCTCGGCGGAGGGTGGTCGGCGACGAGCACCGCCGCCGCGGCCGGCGCGTCCTGACCGCGGCGATCGACCGGCTCGGACGGCGCGAACCGCCTACGGCCGCGCGGCAATCTCGTCGAGGTGCCACAGCAGATCCGCCGGATCGTCATACACGCGCAGTGCGCCCGCACGTTCCAGCTCGTCGCTGCCGTAGCCGCCCGACAGCAGGCCGACGCCCAGCGCGCGGCAGCGGCTCGCGGCGAGCATGTCCCAGATGCTGTCGCCGACCACGACCGTATGCTCGATCGGCACGTTCAGCTTCGCGGCGGCCGTCAGGAACAGGTCGGGGTCCGGCTTCGCATACTTCACCTGGTCGCGCGTGACGACCACGTTCTTGGCCGGATCGACGCCGAGCGCTTCGAGGTTGATGGCCGCCGTTTCCATCCGGCCGCTGGTCGCGATCGCCCAGCGGATGCCCGCGTTCGACAACGCGGCCAGCAGCTCGCGCGCGCCCGGCAGCGGCCGGACCTGCGCGCGCAGCCGCTGGTATGCGGCCGCATGCAGCCGCGCGAGCCGTTCGACGCGCTCGGCGTCGAGGTCGCCGGCCGTCTCGCGCAGCAGCTGGTTCAGGAACAGGCCGCCGCTCATCCCGATCTTGCGGTGGATGCGCCACACCGACAGCTCGATGCCTTCGGCATCGAGCGCTTCCTTCCACGCGAGCACGTGCTGATAGACGCTGTCGACGAGCGTGCCGTCGAGATCGAACAGAAATGACGTTTCAATGCGCATGTGAATCTCCTGGCCCGATGATGTTCGGGCATATCGTCCGCGAAATGTCCTTCGACGCATTATCGGCGCACGGCCGTGTCATCGCCATGTCCCGGCGGTGCGGCCCGCCGCGGCATGTCATGTGCCGCTGGTACAATCGCGCCGATGCGCCGGGCCGACTGCCCGCGCCGCCCGCGCCCCCAACCTTCGTCGAATTCCCGTATGGCAACCCCGGACGCCGTCAGTTCCGAACAGTCGTGGTGGGGCGTTCTGGCCCTGGCACTCACTGCCTTCATCTTCAATACCACCGAGTTCGTGCCCGTCGCGCTGCTGAGCGCGATCGGCGACAGCCTGCAGATGCAGCCGACCGCCGTCGGCCTGATGCTGACGATCTACGCGTGGGCCGTCGCCGTCGTGTCGCTGCCGCTGACGTTCGTCACGCGCCACGTCGAGCGCCGCAAGCTGCTGAGCTGCGCGCTGCTGGTGTTCATCGGCAGCCATGTCGTGACCGGCGTCGCGTGGAATTTCACGGTGCTGATGATCGGCCGGCTCGGCATCGCGTGCGCGCACGCGGTGTTCTGGTCGATTTCCGTCCCGCTGGCCGTGCGGCTCGCGCCGAGCGACCGGAAAAGCCGCGCGCTGAGCCTGCTCGCGATGGGCACGGCGATCGCGATGGTCGCCGGCATTCCGCTCGGGCGCGTGATCGGCGAGGCGCTCGGCTGGCGCGTGACGTTCCTCGTGATCGGCGGTGCGGCGGCCGTCGCGCTGCTGTTGCTGCGCGCGACACTGCCGACGCTCGCGAGCCAGGGCGCCGGCTCGCTGTCCAGCATCGGCACGTTTCTCAGGAAGCCGGCGCTCGTGGCGCTGTATGCGATCACCGTGCTGGTGGTCTCCGCGCACTTCACGTCGTACACGTACATCGAGCCGTTCGTGCAGAGCGTCAACCACGCGAGCAGCAGCCGGATCACCTACGTGCTGATCCTGTTCGGCGTCGCCGGGATGCCGGCCGCGCTCTGCTTCAATCGCGTCTTTCCGGAACGGCCCGCCGATTTCCTGCTCGCGTCGATCATCGCGCTGTCGGCGTGCCTGCTGATCCTGTTCCCGAGCGCGCTGAACATCGTCACGCTGTCGGTGCACACGCTGGTGTGGGGCGGCGCGATCGTCTGCTTCGGTCTCGCGATGCAGGCGTGGGTGCTGAAGCTCGCGCCCGAGGCGACCGATCTCGCGGTGTCGATCTTTTCCGGGCTGTACAACGTCGGGATCGGGGCCGGCGCGCTGCTCGGCAACCATATCGCCGGGGATTTCGGGCTGCCGTGGATCGGCACGTTCGGCGGGGTGGTCGGGATCTTCTCGGCCGGAATCGCGTGGGCCGCGTTGCGGCTGCATGCGCGGCGGGCGGTGGCGTAGCCGCCAGTGGACCGGCCGGGCCGACGATCATGCCGCCATCGCGTCACACTGATCGCCGCAAGCCGCAAGCCGCAAGCCGCAAGCCGCAAGCCGCAAGCCGCAAGCCGCACACCGCACACCGCACACCGCACACCGCACACCGCACACCGCACGCGCGGTGCGTCGCGTCAATGCGGCCCGTCAGTCCTGAGCCCCGCCGCATCGAGCTGCCTGAGCTTCGCATAAAGCGTCGTGCGTGAAATGCCGAGTTGCCGCGCGGCCGCCGACACATTGCCGTCGTGCTCGTCGAGCGCCCGACGGATCACGTCGAGCGACTGTTCGTGCAGGCTCGCCTGCGGGCTGGCGGCCGGCGCCGTTCCGCAGACGTCGGCGGCTTCCTCGAGCACATCGGCCTGACGCGCGATCGTCGCCCGATCGAGCGGCGCACGCACGGTGCGCACCCATACGTGGCTACCATCGTCCCGCGCGATCCGCTGCGGCGTGCGCGCCGGCGTCAGCAAGCGGCGCTGCTGCACGGGCGTCGCACCGGGAAACAGGTGCCGGAGATCGACCGGCGCGACCGGCCCTTCGGGCGCGAGGTCGAGCATCTGCCGCGCGAGCCGGCTCACCGCGCGCACGCGGCCGGCTTCGTCGAGCGCGACGACACCGGCGAGCGGCGTGCCGAGCCAGCGCGAATCGTGTTGCACCTGCAGCAGATGGCAGTCGCGCAGCAGCGCATAGAGCCGCTGCTCGGCGGAGAGCGCCGCATGCCGGAACTGCTCGCGCAACTGCACGACATTGCGCCGCCCGATGCCGGTGATGTCGAGCGCGCCGATCACTTCGCCGTCGAAGCCGACCAGCGGCACCGCGAGACAGAACACCCGCGACAGTTCGTCGAGATAGTGCTGCGCGCCCGCGACGACCGCCTCGGCGCCGTCGTGAATCACGCAGCTCGGCGCGGTCGTGCCGATGTTCGGTTCGACGATCCGGCGGCCGGCGACGATCGGCGTCAGCAGCGCGTCGTCGCACTGCGGACTGCGCCGCGCATGGACGATCGTGCCGCGCGGATTGACGCAGAAGATCGTCCACTCGCTGCCGCCGAACGCGGCCCAGAGCTGCTCGATTTCCTGCGCGACGCAGCGCAACAGCCGCCGGTCCGCGCGCGATTCGTCGAGCTCGCGCTGCATTTCGTAGCGGGCGGTTTGCCACGGCCGGAGCCCGGCGTCGCGCGAACGCAGCCACGAGCGCGCGACGCTGGGCGGCAACGCCGTGTCCGGCAGCGGCTCGCCCGCCGCGAAGCGGGCGCGGAGCCGGTCGAGGTCGACCGGCCGTGCAAGGGATTCGGGAGTCGTCTTCACGCTGCGTTCCTTGGGGTCGAATGTCCGGGGCCGGGCGTAGCGGCCCGGCGTGTCGCGCGAATGCGTAATATAGCCCGGTGCCCGCAGCGCGGTATTTTCCCGAACGGCGCGCCGCCGCGTGCCGCCGAGGGGCGGCGGCCGGCGGCGCCCCCGCGCTCAATGCGGCAAACGCAGGATCGGCTTGAGCGTGATGCCGTTGCTGCTGTCTTCCGCCGCCTGGTTGATCTGCTCGAGCGGATAGAACTTCACCAGCCGGTCGAACGGAAACCGCCCTTGCAGATACAGCTGCACGAGTTGCGGAATGAAGGTCTGCGGCACGCTGTCGCCTTCGACGATGCCGCGGATCGTGTGGCCGCCGAGCAGCAGGCTGTTCACGTCGAATGCCGCCTTGGTGCCGAGCTTCGGCGCGCCGACCACGCCCATCGTGCCGCGCGAGCCGAGCGCGTCGATCCCTTGCGACAGCACGGTCGGCAGTCCGGTCGATTCGAGCGCGTAGTCGACGCCGCCGCCGGTGATCTCGCGGATCGCGTCGACGACGTCGACTTCCTTGCTGTTGATCGCGTGCGTCGCGCCGAGCTCGAGCGCCAGCGCGAGCCGCGACGGCACGATGTCGACGGCGATGATGGTGGTGGCGCCCGCGACGCGCGCGGCCATCACGGCGCTCATGCCGACCGCGCCGGCGCCGAAGCTCGCGAAGCTGCTGCCCGTGCGTACCGCGAGCGAATGGATCACCGCGCCCGCGCCGGTCTGGATCCCGCAGCCGAGCGGCCCGAGCAGTTCGAGCGGCGCGTCCGTCGACACCTTGATCGCGTTGTTCTCGCGGGCGAGCGCGTAGCTCGCGAACGACGACTGCGCGAAGAAATGATCGTGCAGCGGTTGCCCGGCTGCGTCGCGGATCGCGGTGTGGCCGTCGGCGTCGGCGCCGCCGAAATTGAGCCCGAAGAACTGCCGGCAATACGCGCCGTGACCGCCGACGCACGACGCGCAGTGGCCGCAGGCGCCGTAGGTCAGCACGACGTGATCGCCCGCGGCGAGCGTCTTCACGTTCGGGCCGACCGCCTCGACCACGCCGGCGCCTTCATGACCGAGCACGGCCGGCAGCGGCACCGGGTAGTACTGGTCGCGCACGATCAGGTCGGTGTGGCAGAGGCCCGTCGCGACGACGCGCACCAGCACCTCGTCGCCGCGCGGCGCGCGGATCCGGGCGGATTCGATCGAGAAGGGCGCGCCGGCGGCGCGTGCGACGGCCGCGGTGACGGCACGCGTATCGTTTTCGGTGTACATGGTCGGTCTCCTTGTCAAAGCGGGTACAGCGGTGCTTCGCCCTTGATCGTCAGCCATTGCCACTGCGTGAATTCTTCCCAGTTCGCGCTGCCGCCGATGCTCGAGCCGTTGCCCGAAGCGCCGACGCCGCCGAACGGGTTGATCACCTCGTCGTTGACCGTCTGGTCGTTGATGTGCAGCAGCCCGGTGTTCAAGCGTTCGCCGATCCTCAGTGCGCGGCCGACGTCGGCGGACAGGATCGCCATCGACAGCCCGTATTCGGTCCGGTTCGCGAGCGCGATCGCCTCTTCGTCGGTATCGAACGGCACGACGATCGCCACCGGCCCGAAAATTTCCTCGTCGAATGCCGGATTGCCCGGCGCGACGCCGCTCAGCACGGTCGGCTCGAAGAACAGGTCGCGATGGCCGCCGCCCGTCTCTACACGTGCGCCCGCACGGCGGGCCGCGTCGATCACGCTCGCCGCATGGTCGCGCTGCGCGGCATTGATCAGCGGGCCGAGACCGACGTCCGCGGTCGCCGGGTCGCCCACCCGCAGGCTTTGGGCCTTCTCGACGAGCTTCGCGACGAAGCGGTCGTGAATCGCGCGCTGCACGAGCACGCGGCCGGTCGCCATGCAGATCTGGCCTTGATGCAGATACGCGCCCCATGCTGTGTTGGCGACGGCGCGGTCGAGATCGGCGTCGTCGAGCACCATCAGCGAGTTCTTGCCGCCGAGTTCGAGCGACACCTTCTTCAGGTAGCGGCCGGCCGCTTCGCCGACCTTGCGCCCGGCCGCGGTGGAGCCGGTGAACTGGATCATCGCGACATGCGGATCGGCGACCAGCGCCGCACCGGCCGCGCCGTCGCCGGGCAGCACGTGCAGCACGCCTTCCGGCAGGCCGGCGAGTTCGAACACGCGGGCGAGCGCGACGCCGCCGCACACGGCCGTGCGCGGATCGGGTTTCAGCACGACCGCGTTGCCGAGCGCGAGTGCCGGTGCGACCGCGCGCATCGCGAGGTACAGCGGGAAGTTGAACGGCGAGATCACGCCGACCACGCCGCGCGGGCGGCGGCGCGCGAGCGACAGCCGGCCGGCCGCCGACGGCAGCACTTCGCCGGCCGCGCGCGACGGCAGCCCGGCCGCCTCGTGCAGCGCCTTGATCGTGACCGACGTTTCGAACGACGCCTTCGCGCGCGTCGAGCCGCTTTCGCGCACGAGCCAGTCGACGATCGCGTCGAAGTGCGTTTCGGCGACGGTTGCCGCGCGGCGCAGGACTGCCGCGCGTTCGTCGTACGGCAGGGCGAACCACGCCGGCTGCGCGCGATGCGCGGCGGCCGACGCGTCGGCGATGGCTGCGGCGTCGGCGAGGCCGATGCGGCCGAGCGTGTTGCCGGTCGCCGGCTCGATCACGTCGGCCGCATGAGGGCTCGCGTGCCAGCGTCCGTTGAAGGTCTTGCCGCGCCAGACGTCGGCGTCGAACAGTGCCGTGTTGCTGCTGCTATCCATGTACGCTCCTGATGAAATTAGGATCGACCGGATCGGGCGTTGCGCCGCCCGACCGGCATGCGCGCGAGGGTAGGCGGGTGTGGAGAAGCGGGGCTATCCGGGTTTCTTCCCACCCGGCGCGGCCGCGCCGGGTGGTGGGGGGCTGCGTTCAGGTGTGCGGAAACTGAACAGGCGTTGTGCGGATTGTTGCTGCACGTCGTCTGATGATGCTGCGGGTATTGCTGGTGGAGCAGGTCCTGCGCCTCATCTGACAGCGCTGAGCGTGCAAACCTACGCCAAGACCTACGCTCGCACATTTCCGGATCGGCAGTCATCGACCTGTTGCCGTGATTCGAATCCCGCGACGGCAGCGCCCGCTCTCGAGGCTCTACCGTCAATGCATCCATGCCGAGACGTCTGTCGCTTTGCTCTGCCGCCATGGCGTGCTGCAAGATCGGGATTCGTGCTACGTCGAATGAGGTTCAACCGATGTGCGGAGCGTCGAAATAGTCGGCGCGCACGGCCGCCCCGATCATGTTGACGATCAGGCGTCCCGCGGTGATCGATGTAATGTTGTTCACGTCGATCGATGGCGTTATCTCGACGATGTCCATACCCACGACTCGTCCTTTCTTCACAAGGCCGTGAATCAGTTGGCGCATTTGCACATAGGTAATGCCTCCCAATGCCGGCCCCGCAACGCCAGGCGCAATTGACGGGTCGAGGCCATCTGCGTCGATGGTCAGATAGTAACGACCGCCGTCCGCAATGCGGTCGAGTACTGACTGCATTCCCCTCTCATGAACCTCATACGCCGGGATCAGATGCGAGCCGTAGGCTACTGCCGCATCGTAATCGGCTTGACGGCCGCTGCCCTGTGCGCGCAATCCAATCTGAAAAATTTCGTCGATGTGCTCCATCTCGGACGCACGGCGAATGGTGCTCGACAGGCCTTCACGAACGCCATTGATTTCTTCTCGCCAGTCGAGGTGAGCGTCGATATGGACAAGGGTGATGGGACCCTGATCGTCGTAGGCGCGCAATACGGGGATGGGGATCGCGTGGTCACCGCCCAGGATGATCGGCATGGCGCCGGCCTTCAGGATTTTCCGGACCGCCTCTTCCGAACGGGGACCATGCGTGCTGAGGTCGCGTGGGTCAGCGGGGACATTGCCGCAGTCCACCACCTTCAGCGCCCGGTTGTCATAGATGGGGCCGCCGACGTCGAAGTCATAGTGGTGGAGCGCGCGGCAGATGCGGTCGCTCATGGCACGAATGGCATCTGGCGCTTTGCTCTGATCGTTGCTGATGTGTTCAGCGACATAAGCCTGGCCGCACGGGATGCCGAGAATGGCGACATGCGCGTCCAGTTGGTCGAGATCGGTACAGACCGGCGACCACAGAAAGCTCTGATGCTTCGTGGAAGGCGGAACAGTCAACGGAAAGCTCATGGTTTGCTCCATTTTTCGAGTGCAGGTTTCCGCGCGACGCAGAAGACGCGTCACGGCAGAGCGGGCAAGGATTCGGGGAAAATTCGTGAAGATCGAACGCTTACCGATCTTCGATGACGTGTTCGAAGAGATCTGACCGGATCGGGCCCAGCGCGAAGCTGTAAATGAGGCAGCCGACAAGGGCAACGATGGAGGCGGACACCAGACCCGGGGTGAAGGAGCCCGTTCTGTCTTTGAGGAACCCGATCACAACCGGGCTGGCAAGCCCCGCGAAGTTCGCGATGCAGTTCTGAAACCCCGCGATCGTCCCCACGATCGAGCGCGATCCTCGTGGAGAGACATCGGCCGGCAAGGCAAGAATGGCGGATGTTGCGGCGGAGACGCCAAAGAAGGCGATCGACAGGAGTCCGAGGGCAAACCACGCCTGCGGAACAATGCCTGCAAGTCCAATCGTTGCGCTCAACGCCATACCTACCACGATGCACACCTTGCGCCCGAAACCGAGGCCATACCGGGTCTCTGCGATCTTGTCGGATGCCCAACCGCCCACCCATGAGCCGACCAGCCCCAGAAGACCCGGCAGGATGCCGAAGAAGCCAAGCTGGAGAAGCGAGAAGCCACGCTCCTTGACGAGGTAAGTCGGATACCAGGTAATGAAGAAGTAGATCACGTAGCTCTGGCAGGCGAATCCGAGTGACATTGCCCAGATCGTCTTCGACTTCAGCAGCGATCGCCACTTGATACGTACCGACGAAATTTTCTCGTCGGGCTTTCCGTGGCTGATATGTTCGACTTCGGCCTTGTTGACGAACCGACTCTGAGACGGAAACTCCGTCGCGGTGAGCAACCATACTGCCGCCCAGACGAATCCGATCAGACCGGTGGCAATGAACGACGCCTTCCATCCGAAGCCGGCAATGATCGCAGTGCACAAAGGAATCGCGATGAGCGTGCCCCCACGGGCGCCACTATCGTAGATGCCGGTTGCCAGCCCGCGTTCGGTCGGCGGGAACCAGCGCTCGACGAACTTGGTGGCCGCGGGGAACGCGCCGGCTTCTCCCGCACCCAGCATCAGACGGAGACCGAGTAGCCCGGCACCCGAACGGACGAAGGCGGTCGCGATCGTAAACGCCGACCACCAGATTACCGCTCCCGCAAATACAACCCGCGCGCCGAGGCGATCGACCAGCGCACCGGCCGGGATCTGGAACGCGGCATACGTCCAGAAGAACGCACCGAGGATGAACCCGGACTCCGCGGCGGACAAATGAAGGTCCGCGTTCATGTAGGGTAGGGCCACGGACAGATTTGCCCGGTCCATGTAGTTCGTCACGATCGCAATAAATGCGAGGCCGACCATGAACCATCTGTAGCGTGTCGCCTTCGGGGCGGCAATCGCTGTCGACTGTGCTGCTTCCATTGCATCTCCTCGGGCTTTCCAGCCCTCTCCTTTGTGGTTTCGGTTCCTGGCAGGCGGAGTCGGGATCCAGTCATCAAGATGGTCCGAATTAACCCGAAGGCTCGGGGCCCGTGATCACACACGCCAGCGCTCGCGTTCGGCAGCGGGTAGATAGAATTGCGCGCCACACGTGACCGTCTTTTCGAGGTCGTTCATCGAGGGTGCGTTGCCAAACCTGCGAGCGAGGCCCTATTCTGATAGCGATCTGTCGAGGTGAAAACTGCCAAAACTTGCACCCATGATTGCAAAAACCGACACCAAGGACCGTCTGCCGGACGGACTCATCGAGCGCGACCTGAGAGGCCTCCGCATCTTCCGGGTTGCAGCAGAGGCCAGAGGGTTCGGCGCTGCGGAGAGCCGGCTGGGAATGAGTCGCGCGACGATCAGCCGGCGTATCAAGGAGGTGGAGTCAAAGCTGGGTACGCCATTGTGCACACGGGGCCCTCAGGGCTTCGAACTTACGGAAGCCGGGCGGGCGGTGCTGGGGCTCACCGCCGAAGCGCTCGATGCACTGGATCGCATCAAGCCGCAAGTTGATGCGTTGCGAGGTCTCGTCAGCGGAGACTTGGCCGTCGGTATTACCGACCATGCATTCAGCAATCCGGCTTGCCGCGTTCCTGATGCGCTGCGGCAGCTCAACGAGGTGGCTCCCGGTGTTCGTCTCGAAGCTCACACGCTGACGATCAATGAGCTAAC
Source organism: Burkholderia sp. BCC1977 (assembly GCF_905339595.1). Taxonomy (NCBI): domain Bacteria; kingdom Pseudomonadati; phylum Pseudomonadota; class Betaproteobacteria; order Burkholderiales; family Burkholderiaceae; genus Burkholderia; species Burkholderia sp. BCC1977. The sequence continues at coordinate 88,061 of NZ_CAJPGQ010000023.1, read as the reverse complement.
GAAAGCCCTGCTTGAAAGACGAATTCACGTGGCCATCCAGGGGGTTCACGTGCGCGCCGCGTCGCTGCAATACGTCGAGCTCTTCCAGGAGACGCACTGCATATACACACTCGATGCCTCTGCTGCCGGCCGGGTCCGCCCACCCTTGGTCAACCGCATTGGACAGCCGTTCGTGCAGCACGCGCTTGGCGAACTTGGGTTCGAGCGAGGGCCGGATGCAGTGGGTCTTGACTCGGTCGCACTGTTCGTGTGCTCGGGACGGTTTAGCGGCATTCTCCCGCGCCACTATGTCGATCAACTTGCAGCGCGGGCCAAGTTGGAGATTATTCCTGGCTCCCCGCAGTACACGGTAACCTTCTGTGCCGTGACAGATCGCACGCGCCCTTTACCGCCAAGCGGAGCGCGGTTTATCGAGTTGCTCAGGGCGCTGCATCCGAAGGTATCCTGAGCAGGCTTGGGCAAGCAACACTGGCTGGCATGTGCTGCGCCTGGATGGTCGCCGTGCGGAACCGGTCTTCTCGACTTTGGTGCAGACCTGCCTCAAAAATATCGACTTGTTCACCGACTCCGGAAACAAATCGCCCTATGTTGCGATCAGGTGGGTCGATGGCGGAGATGGTTTCCAAATTCACCGGTTGAATTACACCAAACCAGAACCCCTGACACGCACATATCACTACAAGAACGGAACGTTTGCTGAGGATAACGAAGCTCGGAATTGACCTGCGGCACCTTCGTCGATCGACTTTTGCAGGTGAAGAGGCGCTCGATCAGCAGAACTCGCGCTCAGTGGTCGGCAGTGCCCCGAGTCGCTTGGTCCGGTCGACGAGCTTGCTTACGATCAGGTGTCGCACCCTTGCCACACGCCGTAAACAGCGAACGGGTGGGTGCCGAGCGCTTCCTTTCGAAACTTCTCGAGCAAGCCGGGCTACCGATTCGCGGAACCCTTCGTGCTGACGCTGACGTCCACCGGCAACGCAAGACCTGATTGCCGTGGCATCGCGCGTCCTGCAGCAGCTACGGCGTGTGCTGTCAGCTCCTGACGGACGAGGAGCATCGGCGGCGAGCGTCGCTATCCGTATACCGACCGCCTTCCGGTCGTTCGCGGAAACCGACGCCGAAGCCGAAAGCAGGACGGCCAACTCGTTGCGTTCCCATCAGGAAAACCCTAATCACCTCTCGGCAGGCCGCCGGTTTCAGCCGGATTCACCGCGCCCGCAAGCAGTCGTATCCCACCGCCACCCAAGCGATACCCGGACGACGCCCGCGCCCGCTCCAGCAAGCCTCCTGGCCGGTATATCTAGCCAAAAAAGGTATGGTGCACCGCAATATTCGGCGCCTGAAGCCGAATTTCAATACCTCCCAGGTATCAAAAATCGCGCCCAAAAGTATTGGACGCCCCATTTCCCCGCCGCGTATAAATCCGTTCCATGAACTCCCCACACGCAGCGTGCCCCATGTCCTCAGTCACCATCGAACGCATTGAAACCCGCCTCGTCGACCTGCCGACGATCCGTCCGCACAAGCTGTCGGTCGCCACGATGCACGGCCAGACGCTGATGCTGGTGAAGGTGACCTGCAGCGACGGCGTGACGGGTCTCGGCGAAGGCACGACGATCGCCGGGATGGCCTACGGCCCGGAAAGCCCGGAAGCGATGAAGCTCGCGATCGACGCGTATCTCGCACCGGCGATCATCGGCCGGGACGCGACGCGCATCCAGGCGCTGATGGCGTTCCTCGGCAAGCTCGCGAAGGTCAATCACTTCGCGAAGAGCGCGCTCGAAACCGCGCTGCTCGACGCGCACGGCAAGCGCCTCGGCGTGCCGGTCAGCGAGCTGCTCGGCGGCCGCCGGCGCGATCGCCTGCCGGTCGCGTGGACGCTCGCATCGGGCAACACGGCGACCGATATCGCCGAGGCCGAACGGATGCTCGACCTGCGCTGCCACAACGTGTTCAAGCTGAAGATCGGCGCGAAGGCGCTCGACGCGGACATCCGGCACGTGGCCGAGATCAAGCGGGCAGTGGGCGATCGCGCATCGGTGCGCGTCGACGTGAACATGGCATGGAGCGAAACGCAGGCCGCGCGTGCGATTCCGGCGCTCGCCGATGCCGGCTGCGAACTGGTCGAGCAGCCGGTCGCGTCGGCCGCGGCGCTCGCGCGGCTGATGCGCCGCTTCCCGGTCGCGCTGATGGCCGACGAAATCCTGCAGGGCCCGGACAGCGCGTTCGAGATCGCGAAGCATCACGGCGCGGACGTGTTCGCGATCAAGATCGAGCAGAGCGGCGGCCTGTTCGCGGCACAACGCGTCGCGGCGATCGCGGACGCGGCCGGCATCGAGCTGTACGGCGGCACGATGCTCGAAGGCGCGTTCAGCACGGTTGCGTCCGCGCATCTGTTCGCGAGCTTCGCGAACCTGCAGTGGGGCACCGAACTGTTCGGACCGCTACTGATTACCGAGGAAATCCTCACGACCCCGCTCGACTACAGCGATTTCGAGCTGACCGTGCCGACCGGCCCGGGCCTCGGCATCGAACTCGACGAAGCGAAGGTCGCGCGCTTCACCCGCGACGGGCTGACGAAAGTCGCCCGCTAACCCGCGCTAACCCGCTCACGTACCAGGACATCACGATGCTTTTCCACGTACGCATGGACGTCAACCTCCCGGCCGACATGCCGGCCGAGGTGGCCGACGAGATCAAGACCCGCGAGAAGGCGTACTCGCAGGACCTGCAGCGCAGCGGCAAGTGGCGCCACATCTGGCGCATCGCCGGCGAATACGCAAACTACAGCGTGTTCGACGTGTCGGGCAACACCGAGCTGCACGAGATCCTGACCGGCCTGCCGCTGTTCCCGTACATGAAGATTTCGGTGACGCCGTTGTGTCGCCACCCGTCGTCGATACGCGACGGCGACGTTTGAGCCACGGCGCCGCCTCTTCCGCGACAGCGAGCACCCCGGGTCACCTTTCCCCAAATACACGTGGAGACACCATCATGAGCGTCAAAGTTTTCGAAACCAAGGAAGTGCAGGATCTGCTGAAGGCCGCGTCGAACGCGGGCGCGAACGGCGCGAACGGCGGCGACGCGCGCACGCAGCAGATCGTGCTGCGGCTGCTCGGCGACCTGTTCAAGGCGATCGACGACCTCGACATCACGCCCGACGAAGTGTGGGCCGGCGTGAACTACCTGAACAAGCTCGGCCAGGACGGCGAAGCGGCGCTGCTCGCGGCCGGCCTCGGCCTCGAGAAGTATCTCGACATCCGGATGGACGCCGAGGACGAGGCGATCGGCCTCGACGGCGGCACGCCGCGCACGATCGAAGGCCCGCTGTACGTCGCCGGCGCGCCGGTGCGCGACGGCGTCGCGAAGATCGACCTCGACGCGGACGCAGGCGCGGGCCCGCTGGTGATCCACGGCACCGTCAAGGATCTGGACGGCAAGCCGGTGGCCGGCGCGTTGGTCGAGTGCTGGCACGCGAACTCGCACGGCTTCTATTCGCACTTCGACCCGACCGGCGTGCAGAGCGATTTCAACCTGCGCGGTGCGGTAAAGACGGGCGCGGACGGCAAGTACGAATTCCGCACGCTGATGCCGGTCGGCTACGGCTGCCCGCCGCAGGGCGCGACGCAGCAGCTGCTCGACCGCCTCGGCCGCCACGGCCACCGCCCGGCGCACGTGCACTTCTTCGTGACCAGCGACGGCCACCGCAAGCTGACGACGCAGTTCAACATCGACGGCGATCCGCTGATCTGGGACGACTTCGCGTATGCGACGCGCGAGGAGCTGATCCCGCCCGTCACCGGCAAGACCGGCGGCGCCGCGCTCGGGCTGAAGGCCGACGCATACCAGGACATCGAGTTCAACTTCGTCCTGACGCCGCGCGTCGAGGGCAAGGACAACCAGATCGTCGAACGCCTGCGCGCTTCCGCCACGGCATAACCGCCCGACGGCACGGCGGCGCGCAGGCGCCGCCGCCGGCCGGGTCCCCGCGAGATTCAATCGACACCGATGCGAGCGTGCTTGCAGGACCCGGCACGCGCACAGGAGGAACCAACATGTCCGCCACGATCGACCCCACCACCGAACTGGACCACCTGCTCGCCACCGCCGTGCAGGACGACAAGGAGGCCGGCGTTTTCCGCTGCCGCCGCGACATCTTCACGAACGAGGCGCTGTACGCGCTCGAGATGAAGCACATCTTCGAGCGCAACTGGGTGTACCTCGCGCACGAGAGCCAGATCCCGAACAACAACGATTACTACACGACGTGGATCGGCCGCCAGCCGATCGTCATCACGCGCGACAAGACCGGCGAGCTGCACGCGGTGATCAATGCGTGCGCGCACAAGGGCGCGATGCTGTGCCGCCGCAAGCACGGCAACAAGGGCAGCTTCACGTGTCCGTTCCACGGCTGGACCTTCTCGAACACCGGCAAGCTGCTGAAGGTGAAGGACGAGAAGACGACCGAGTATCCGGTGCAGTTCAACACGCACGGCTCGCACGACCTGAAGAAGGTCGCGCGCTTCCAGAACTATCGCGGCTTCCTGTTCGGCAGCCTCAGCGACGACGTGCTGCCGCTCGAGGACTACCTCGGCGAGGCGCGCGTGATCATCGATCAGATCGTCGACCAGGCGCCGGACGGGCTCGAAGTGCTGCGCGGCAACTCCACCTACATCTACGAAGGCAACTGGAAGATGCAGATGGAGAACGGCTGCGACGGCTATCACGTGAGCACCGTGCACTGGAACTACGCGGCGACGATGGGCCGCCGCAAGGAAGACGGCACCAAGGCCGTCGACGCGAACAGCTGGAGCAAGTCGGTTGCGGGCGTGTACGGGTTCGACCACGGCCACATCCTGCTGTGGACCAAGACGATGAACCCGGAAGTGCGGCCGGTGTATCAGCACCGTGAAGAGATCAAGGCGCGCGTCGGCGATGTGCAGGCCGACTTCATCGTGAACCAGACGCGCAACCTGTGCGTGTACCCGAACGTGTTCCTGATGGACCAGTTCAGCACGCAGATCCGCGTGGTGCGTCCGCTCGGGGTCGACCGGACCGAAGTCAGCATCTTCTGCTTCGCGCCGAAGGGCGAGAGCGAAGCCGACCGCACGACGCGGATCCGCCAGTACGAGGACTTCTTCAACGTGACCGGAATGGGCACGGCCGACGACCTCGAGGAGTTCCGCGCATGCCAGGCAGGCTACGCGGGCATCACGGCGATGTGGAACGACCTGTCGCGCGGCGCGCCGCTGTGGGTCGACGGGCCGGACGAGAACGCGAAGAGGATGGGGCTGAACCCGCGCATGTCGGGCGAGCGCAGCGAGGACGAAGGGCTGTTCGTGTGTCAGCACGAACACTGGGTGCACGTGATGCGCGATGCACTGAAGCAGGAACGCGGGGAGGTGGAAGCATGAACATCGATTACCGGACCATCTGCGCGGCGCTGTATCGCGAGGCGCGCCTGCTCGACGATCGCGAGTGGGACGCGTGGCTGACCTGCTACACGGAAGACGTCACGTACTGGATGCCCGCGTGGGACGACGACGACCGGCCGACCGACGATCCGCACAGCCAGATCTCGCTGATGTACTACGCGGATCGCGGCGGCCTCGAGGATCGCGTGTTCCGGATCAAGACCGAGCGCAGCGGCGCGTCGACACCCGAGCCGCGCACCAGCCACAACGTGACGAACGTCGAGGTGCTGGCCGAGCGCGACGGCGAGGTGGACGTGCGCTACAACTTCCACACGCTGAACCATCGCTACCGCGTGACCGATCACTTCTTCGGCACGATGTTCGTCACGCTGCGCCGCTCGGGCGACGCGCTGCTGATCTCGAACAAGAAGATCGTGCTGAAGAACGACTACATCCGTCAGGTGCTCGACGTGTACCACGTCTGACGCCGATTGTTTCGACCAGTAACACAGGGAGACGAGGTCATGTCCACCTACAAGATTGCACTGAACTTCGAGGACGGGGTCACCCGCTTCATCGACTGCAAGGCCGGCGAGAAGGTGCTCGATGCGGCGTTCCGCGCGAAGATCAACCTGCCGATGGACTGCTCCGACGGCGTGTGCGGCACCTGCAAGTGCCGCGCGGAAAGCGGCAGCTACGACCTCGGCGACGACTACATCGACGACGCGCTCACCGAGGACGAGAAGGACGGCGGCCTCGTGCTGACGTGCCAGATGGTGCCGCAAAGCGATTGCGTGATCGCGGTGCCGACGTCGTCGGTCGCGTGCAAGACCGGCCACGGCGCGTTTGCCGCGACCGTGACCAGGGTCGAGCAGCACAACGACGCGGCGATCGTGCTCGAGCTCGACGTCGACGCGGCCGCACCGGTGTTCCTGCCGGGCCAGTACGTGAACATCGGCGTGCCGGGCAGCGGCCAGCACCGCTCGTACTCGTTCTCGTCGGCGCCGGGCGACACGAAGGTCGGCTTCCTGATCAAGAAGATTCCCGGCGGCGTGATGAGCACGTGGCTCGAATCGGCCAAACCCGGCGACACGCTCGAACTGAACGGGCCGCTCGGCAGCTTCTACCTGCGCGACGTCGCGCGGCCGCTGCTGTTCCTCGCGGGCGGCACGGGCCTCGCGCCGTTCCTGGCGATGCTCGAGGTGCTCGCACGCAGCGGATCGCAGCAGCAGGTACACCTGATCTACGGCGTGACGCGCGATCTCGACCTGGTGCTGGTCGACGCGATCGAAGCGTATGCGGCGAAGCTGCCGAACTTCAGCTTCGCGACGGTCGTCGCCGATGCGGCGTCGAGCCACGAACGCAAGGGCTGGGTCACGCAGCACATTCCGGCCGATGCGCTGAACGACGGCGACGTGGACGTCTACCTGTGCGGGCCGCCGCCGATGGTCGACGCGGTGCGCCAGTACTTCGACGATCAAGGTGTGAAGCCCAACAGCTTCCACTACGAGAAGTTCACCCCGAACGTGACGGCAAAGGCGGCATGACCATGCAACGATTCTCCGGAAAGGTCGTGGTCGTCACCGGCGCGGCGCAGGGCATCGGCCGCGGCGTCGCGCTGCGCGCGGCGGCCGAGGGCGGCCGCGTGCTGTTCGTCGATCGCGCGGATTTCGTGGCCGAGGTGGCCGCCGAAGCGCCCGGCGGCAACACGGCGGGCTTCGTCGCCGATCTCGAGACCTACGAGGGCGCGCGTGCGGCGATGGCGTGCGCGGTCGCGACGTTCGGCCGGATCGACGTGCTGATCAACGGCGTCGGCGGCGCGATCCGGATGCGGCCGTTCGCCGAGTTCGAGCCCGAGCAGATCGACGCGGAAATCCGCCGCTCGCTGATGCCGACGCTCTACAGCTGCCACGCGGTGCTGCCGCACCTGCTGGCCGGGGGCGGCGGCACGATCGTCAACGTGTCGTCGAACGCGACGCGCGGGATTCGCCGCGTGCCGTACTCGGCCGCGAAGGGCGGCGTCAATGCGCTGACGGCGGCGCTCGCGATGGAGTACGCGGAACACGGCATCCGCGTGGTCGCGACCGCGCCGGGCGGCACCACGGCGCCGCCGCGCCGCGTGCCGCGCAATGCGGCCGGCGACAACGCGCAGGAGCAGGCCTGGATGGCCGAAGCGGTGCGGCAGGTGACCGATTCGACGTTCTTCAAGCGTTACGGGACCCTCGATGAACAGATCGCGCCGATCCTGTTCCTCGCGTCCGACGAGGCGAGCTACATCACCGGCACGGTACTGCCGGTGGCGGGCGGCGATACGGGTTGAGCGGTGCGCGAGCCGAACCGCGTGCCGCTTCAGACAGGTGCGCGTCGCCGCCAGGCGCGCGCGCCACGACCATCGAACAACCGGCCGGCGCCGACACGCCGGCCACGGAGACACTCATGCCCAAGCGCGAAGCGATCATCCCGGCCGGAATGGAAGCCGTGTACGAAAAAATCGGCTATGCGCCGGCGATCAAGGTCGGCGATACCGTCTACGTGTCAGGCCAGATCGGCCGGGATGCGGCAATGCAACTGGTGAAGAGCCGCGAAGCGCAGATCGTGCAGGCGTTCGAGAACCTCAAGCTGGTGCTGGAGGCGGCCGGCGCATCGCTCGACGACGTGGTCGACCTGACGACCTTCCATACCGACATGCGCGACCTGCCGCTGTTCATGGAGGTGCGTGACCGCTATTTCCATGCGCATCCGCGGCCCGCGTGGACCGCGGTCGGCGCGCACATGCTCGGCGGCTCGCCCGGCTATATCGTCGAAATCAAGGCGGTGGCCGTGTTGGCGGATTGACGCGCGGCGACTCATACACGTTGCAGCTCGAAGAATGGAACCATGCAACAAGGAGACTTCCCCCGGTCACATTCCTCATTTACCGGCATGCCGCGCATCGCACTGCATGTGCGGCGTCCCGTCCAGTCGTGTCTTTCTGGCTTCGCGCCCGCATTTCGGATCGACGGCCGATCTTCGCGATCGTCGTCGCGATCCGGAAGCGCCGGGATATGAATCGATCCGCTTTACGTCGATCGATTAGTCATACGTACAAATAAGCAGCATTCCTATTCAGGTTTGGAGACAGCATGAGATTTCAGCATCTCGTTGGCGGAGCTTTGCTCGGATTCGCGACGACCGGTTTTGCACAAGGCAGCGTGACGTTGTACGGCGTTCTGGACACGGGCGTCGAATACGTGTCGCACGCGAACGCCCAGGGCAAGGGCATCGTGCGGATGCCGTCGATCACCGGCGAGTTGCCGTCGCGCTGGGGGCTGCGCGGCTCGGAGGATCTCGGCGGCGGCTACAAGGCCGTGTTCGCGCTCGAAAGCGGCATCAACGTCGGCAACGGCACGATGGGGCAGGGCGGCCGCCTGTTCGGCCGGCAAAGCTGGGTGGGGCTCGAAAGCCCGTACGGCACGCTGTCGTTCGGCCGCCAATACACGATGACGTACTACGCGGTGCTCGACTCGGACCTGCTCGGTCCGAACATCTACGGGCTGCCGTCGCTCGACGCGTACATTCCGAACGGCCGCGCGGACAACGCCGTCGCATGGCGCGGCAAGTTCGGCGGCGTGACGGCCGGCGCGATGTATTCGTTCGGCCGCGATTCGGCCGGCACCGGCAACTCGCCGGGGCAAGGCACCTGCGCGGGGCCGACGCCGGGCGACATGACCACGTGCCGGTTGTGGTCCGCGATGCTCAAGTACGACTCGACGGCGTTCGGCATGGCCGCGTCGTACGAGGAGCAGCGCGGCGGCGGCGCGACCGCGGCCGCGAACTTCTTCGACGGCGTGAAGGCGGTGCCGCTCACGTCGAACGGCGACCGCGACGACCGCGCGCAGGTCAACGGCTACGTGAACGCGTTCGGCGTGAAGGTCGGCGGCGGCTGGATCGGCCGCTGGGTCGACACGGGTGCTTCGGGCGGCCCGAACCTGCATTCGAACATCTATTACCTCACCGCGAACTACTACGTGACGCCGGCGTTCCTCGTCGATGGCGGCGTCTATCACGTGAACGTGTCCGGCCAGGATGCGCGCGCGACGCTGGGCGCGCTGCGCGGCACCTACTTCCTGTCAAAGCAGACGGCCGTGTACCTGCAGGGTGCGTACCTCGCGAACAGTGCGCACGCGGCATTCACGGTCAGCGCCGGCGGCGGCGGCACGACGCCCGCGCCGGGGCAGAACCAGGTCGGCGTGATGGCGGGGATTCGCCACATGTTCTGAGCAGGCGATGGCGGGGCGGGGGCACCGTCGGTCGCGTTGCGGCGGGCCGTGTGTGCGCACATGGCGCAGTCATGGCCGGAGATCGGCGCCGCTTTCCGCTTTCCGGATGTCGATAGCGTTATGCAACTAACGGTCATCCGCATTGTCGCCGCCCACTCGGATCCGCACGCGCCGTGGTGACATGCGTTGCCCGGCGCCGCACCATGAACCCGCTTGCAGGAGGTGGCCGGATCCCTCGCCGCGTGGTGCGTGCGCCATCGACGACGCGCACGTCGGCCGTTGACTGCTCGCGCCATCCGTTACGGACGTTCGCCGGCAGCGGACTTCCCGGATGCTTGTCATTTCGATCGCGCGGTTGCAGAGTAAAGCGGTCCGGCGGCGGCACGAGCGACGTGCCGGTCGCCGTACGTGCGCGTACCGCGCCGGGTCACCGGGTCGGGCGTCCGTGCGACGTCGACGGCGTGGCCGCGCGACGCCCCAACCGGAGACCGCTGATGACCGATCGTCCCTCTCCCGACACGACGCCTCCGCCCGCAGAGCCCGATGCGCATCACGCGCTCGAAAGCCTGCTCGGCAGCCTGCACCGACATGGCTTCCTGCGCTTCGCGAACGAAGTCGTCAGCGCAAATGCGCAGATGGCCGAGGTGTTCGTCGGCGCGTTCGACAAGCCCGGCATGCAGTGCGGCATGCAGAATCTCGCCGCGCTCGTGACGGCGCTGTCGCGCATTCCGCCCGAGCAGTTCGGCAAGGCGGTATTTGCGGCGGCCGACGCGATGCATCACATCGGCGCGTGGCAGCCGGCCGAGCACGAACACGTCGCGCCCGGCGTGCGCGGCGCGTACCGGCTGCTGCACGACGAAGCGCTGTGGGATGCGCTGACGCCGTTGCTCGAAGGGTTGAAGGTGTTCGCGCAAGGGCTTGCGCGCGAGCCGCGGAACCCGGCGCCTTCCGCGGTCAGCGAAAAGCCGGCGGATACGTGACGGCGGCGGGCGCACCGACCCGCGGCACACGATGGTTGCGATGGCTTGCGATCGCCGCGCGTGCCTTCGTCGGCAGCGACGGCGCCGCCGCGCTTACCGGCACGCGCGCGAAAACAGCAGCGAATCGGCATCGTTGAAGCGGATCCGCACCGGATCGGCATACCCGGCCTTCTCCGCGACGCGGATCGACGCGGCGTTGGTCGGCGCGATCAGGCATACGCTGCGTTCGAACCGGTTCTGCGCATCGAGCCAGCCGAGCGCATGCGACAGCGCCTCGGTCGCATAGCCCTTGCCGTGCGCCCAACTGGCGAGCGCCCAGCCGGCTTCCGGTACGCCGCGAATCGACGGCTCGACCGCGCGGTGGAAGTCGGCGAAGCCGAGATCGCCGACGTAGCGGCCCGATGCCTTCTCGCGAATCGCCCAGTAGCCGTAGCCGAGCAGCGGCCACAGCCCGCGATACGCGAGCAGCCGCATCCAGGAGTCGCGCGTGGCCGACGGCTCGCCGTTGAAGATGTGCGCGACGACGACCGGCTCGGCCCACATCGCGGCGAGCGCGTCGAAGTCGCCGAGCGGATGACCTTCGAGGATCAGGCGGGGGGTGTCGAGAACCGGCGGGGACGTGACGGGCGGCAGGGCGCTGAATGTCATCGGGCGTTCCATGAGGAAAGGAAGGCGGCGCCGCGCGCCGCGCTTGGGCCCCGTACGATACCGCGGAAACCGCGGTGCGGCCGGAAATCCCCGCCCGCGGCGGGGAATCCGGCGGCATCGCACGGATGGCGTTCGCCGTCGTCCGACGCTGCCGGCGCGGGCGGGCAGCCGCGTGACGGCATCGCGCCCGTGCCGGCCGGTTCCTACTTCCGGCTCTTCAGGAAGCTGCGCCCGTGCGCGGTGATCGACGCTCCGGAACGGCCGTTCGCGGCATGGCTGACGAAGCCCGCGCCGACGAGTTCCTGCTCGACCGACCAGCCAAGCGCCGGCGCATCGCGGCCGTAGCGCACATCGGCGAGGCGCTCGAGCGCCCAGATCGCGGAGGCCGACAGGTTGGGGGTGTTGGACGTGACGTTGTCGTTCATCGCTTCCTCGGAGAGTGGTGATTCAGGGTGAACGGCACGAGGCCGTGGGAGCGGGAGCGGGCGACGCGGCGTCAGCCCGCCTGCAGCAAGGGCAGCAGCGCATGGAGCGCGGCTTCCTCGTCGGGGCCGGTGGCGAGCACCTGCGCGGACGTGCCGCCATGCATCTGCAGCGCCGCGATGGCCATGGCGTCCTTCGCGCTGCCGCTGAGCCCGTTGGCGAGCAGCAGGATGTCGCTTTCGAAGCGGTGTGCCGCCACGACGATCGCATCGCGGGACGCGATCGCGCGGCCGCGGTTCCACGCGGGGCCGATTTCAACGTAGACGACGGTTGCCACGATGGGATCAGCCTCGGGGAAAGTCGCCGGAACGGCGCGCAATGGCCGGCCGGCAGCACGGCGGGATCGCGCGCGGCGCGGCGTCCCGACGGGGCGCCGGGCGTTGCGTGCCCGGTGCCGGCGCAGCATTCATCTCGAACATGTCGACATCCTCAGCGAAACCGCCATCAAGTCCGGCGAATGATCGAAAGTGGACGATTATAATACGGCAGCCGGTTTATGTGTATTGCATTATAATGTTGTGTGCGTGATGCCCGGCCCGTCGGTCTGTCGACGGCTGCGCGACACGCGCTGCCCGGGCCGCGCGCTTGCGTGCCGGGCATTTTTGATCGATTGACCCGAACTCCCACTGAATGGAAGCTGCAATGAACGCCGCCCCCGCCTGCCCGCAATGCGCGATGGAAAACACCTACCCGGACGGCACGCTGTACGTGTGCGCGGACTGCGGCCATGAATGGTCGGCCGGCGCCGGCGCCGAAGCGGGCGACGAACCGGCGGGCGACGTCGTCAAGGACGCGAACGGCAACGTGCTGTCGGACGGCGATTCGGTCGTGCTGATCAAGGACTTGCGCGTGAAGGGTTCGTCGATCACGCTGAAGATGGGCACCAAGGTCAAGAGCATCCGTCTCGTCGGCGGCGATCACGAAGTCGATTGCAAGACCGACATGGGCGGCTTCATGCTGAAGGCCTGCTATCTGAAGAAGGTATGACCGCACGCGGTACGAACGACTCTCCGATCAACCGGGCCTGCCGAGCATGAGCGAGGATCGAATTTCCTATGACGCGTTCCTGCGGTTCCTGGCGATGCCGTTGAACGACGGCCGTCCGTTCGTGCTCGAGACGAAACACGCGGTGTCGCTGCACTTCGACCACTTCGGCACGCAGAGCTTCATGTCGCTGAAGGATCCGGTCAGGCTCGAACTCGGCTATACGCGCGTGATGATGGGCTTCCTGCTGCTGCAGCCGGTGCCCGCGCGCATCTGCATGATCGGGCTCGGCGGCGGATCGCTCGCGAAATACTGCTATCGGCACCTGCCCGACACGGCGATCGACGCGGTCGAGATCAACCCGGACGTGATCGCGCTGCGCGACGTGTTCAGGATTCCGCAAGACGACGCGCGCTTCGTGGTGGTCTGCGCGGACGGCGCCGACTACGTGGCAAGGCCGGAGGTTCAGACGGACGTGATCCTGCACGACGCGTTCGTTGCCGACGGCATGCCGGGCCGCTGCACGGGCAGCGCCTTTTTCGATGCGTGCCGTGCGCGGCTGAGCGAAACGGGCGTGCTCGCGATCAACTTCATGGACGACGATCCGGCGTTGCCGCGGCATCTCGAGCAACTGCGCGCGGTGTTCGACGATTCGTACGCGCTGGTGCCGTGCGGCGACGACAACAACTTCATCGCGTTCGCGTGGAAGAACGGCAACCCGCTGCCGTCGCTGCGCATCCTGCTCGAGCGCGCGCTGGGGTTCGGCTCGGCCGGCGAGCTCAAGCTGTCGTCCACCGCCCGGCGCATGAAGGCAGGGGAGTGCATCGATCCCGCGCGGCTCGTCTGGCGCGCGCGTGAACATGCGCGATGGGAAATCTGCGCGTGACGGCGCCGTGGGTTCGACCGCGCCTACTTCACCCGCTTGCCGAGCGCGCTCTTGGTCTTGTACGTGACGCCGTGTTTGTCGAGATATTCGCGGATCAGTTGACGCACGACTTGCGACGGCGTGAGATCCTGCTCCGCACAGAGCATTTCGAACGCTTCTTTCTTGGCCGGGTCGATCAGGACGGTCAGGCGGGCGGTTTTCGTTTCCATCGTGAGGCGGGGGTGGTGGATATGTTAATCAAATTATAATGCATCCGCTTTCGGTGTCATGTCCTGATGCGCCGATGCGGTGCGGGCGGGCTCGACACCGGCGTTCGCGTCACGCGAACCGGTCGTCATCACGGGCAGGGCCGCGAGCATTACGCCGCGCGGGCCGCCCGCGCAAGGCGCCGCGTGCTCGAATCATCCGCAACACGTGATAACGAGATTATCATGCTCTGATAGTCGCTTTAAGTACAATGTCGGTCTGCACTGCCGGTCCCGGCTTGCCCGGGTGGCGCCTTCGCGCCGCGCGACCGGTTGCCTCTGCTTCCGGTGCCACGCGGCCCGCGTGCGCCGCTACTTCGCTGCTACTTCGCCGCCACTTCGATATCCGCCTCATGACCCCGATCAAGTTCGTCCTCCGCTACACGGTGATCCCCTTCGCAGCCATCGTGGCCGTCGTGGTGTGGGCCGTCGTGCCGTCGTCGAAAGAGATCGACGCGCGGCAATATGCGGCGCTGTCGCGCGGATACGCGAGCTTTCCGCTACCGTTTCGACATGAGATATCGGAAGCGATGGAGCAGGGGCGGATCAGCGACCGGCATTACCAGACGCTCGTGCGCGATTCGCTGGGTAACGGCGTGGCGCTGGACTGGCCGGCGTCGGGTGTTGCCGACGTCGCTGCCGAGCGGCAAAGACTGACCGAACTGCTGAAGGCCGATTCCGGCCTCGAGGAACATCAGAAATGAAGATTGCGCTGGTTTCGGCGGCTTTCGTAATGATTATCGGAAGCCTGGTTTTCGCGCTGTATTTCATGAATCACGACCGCGGCGGGAGCAAGCGGATGGCGTGGTCGCTGGCGGCGCGCGTCGGGTTGTCGATCACGCTATTTCTGTCGCTGCTGATCGCGTACCGGCTCGGGTGGATCGAACCGACGGGGCTGCCGATCGGGCGGTGATGCGCGGCATTCCCGCACGAGCGTCGATCGGCGCGGCCCGCCGGCGCTGACCCGGATTGCAGTGCGACGCGCGAGAACCGGCTGATCGAGCCGCGCGATCCGATCGCACCGGGCATGCCGGTTTTCACGCCGTCGTGACGGGTCATGTGCCCAACGTGGCCGGTTCGATTGTGCTTGCGACATCGCGCATGCGTGGCGGCGAACCGTCAACCCACGACCCAATGAACGACCAATAGCAGCACCGCAATGAATGCGCCAAGCGCAACGAGTGCGGCAATGACCACGGCGAACGGGTTGAGTTGCGTTGCATCCGCTTCGAGATTTTTTCGTTTGTTGATGCCGAGAAACGCCAGGAAGACCGCGCGGAACGCGCGAACCATCTGGTCTTTACCTTTTTCAGCCATACCGTTGTCCTTCGTCTCAATAAAAAATTCAGGGATAACGCCCGGCGCGAAGCGCGCGAGCATCGCGTATTCGTTCGCACGCGGATCGTTCAGTTGCCTTGCGCGGGGGGCCGACTTCCGTTCGAACCACACGGTAGCGCCGACTGACGGATTGCCACGGGCATTCGCTTCAATCTCCGCGTGCTCGGCAAGCGGTCAAAATGCCGCGCAGCAAATCGATCGGAGGGGGCGGACATCCGGGGATGGTCACATCGACGGGCAACACCGACGAAACGGGGCCGCACACCGCATAGCTGTCGGCGAAGATGCCGCCCGTGCATGCGCACTCGCCGGCCGCGACGACGAGTTTCGGCGCCGGCGTGGCGTCGTACGCGGCAAGCACGGCGGCCTTCATGTTCAGCGTGACGGGGCCGGTCACGAGCAGCAGGTCCGCATGGCGCGGGCTGGCGACGAATTTGATCCCGAGCCCTTCGATGTTGTAGTACGGGTTGTTCAGCGCGTGGATTTCCAGTTCGCAACCGTTGCACGAACCCGCGTCGATCTGCCGGATGCACAATGCGCGGCCGAGGAGGTCGAGAATGTCCTGGCGAATCTGCTGCGCCTCATGTCGCCAGGCGGGCTCGATGGCCGGCACGGGTTCGTCTGGAAATTCGGTGCGCGCGAATTGACGGATGAGTTGCCACATCAGAGATCGTGCCCCGCGTAGTTCAGGTTGAACGATTTATTGATCAGCGGGAAATCGGGAACGATGTTGCCGATGATCGCGTGCTCGAGCGCCGGCCAGTTCTGCCAGGACGGATCGTGGCAATGGCAGCGCGCGATGGCATCGCCCGATGCGGTCTCGAGCGCGACGAATACGTCGCCGCGCCAGCCTTCCACCCAGCCGATTCCCCTCGATGGCGCCGCCGCGGGCGTGACGCCGGCGGCGATCGGCCCTGCCGGGAGATTCGCCAGCAGTTCACGGATCAGACGCAGCGACTCGTCGATTTCGGCAAACCGCACGGCGACCCGCGCGGCGACATCGCCGCGCGCATCGCTTGCCGCCTGGACGGCCAGGTCGCGGTAAGGGGCCGGCCGCAGGTTCGCGCGCACGTCGAATGTCTGGCCGCTGGCGCGGGCGGCCAGGCCGCGCACGCCGAAATGCGCGACGACGTCGGCGTTCAACCGGCCGGTGCCGAGAAACCGGTCCTGCAGCCCGGACTGGTCCTCGTAGATCTTCCGCAGCACGTGCACGTCGCGTGCGATGCGTTCGCACTGTCCGGTGAGGACGGCCGCGTCCTCCGGCTCGATGTCGACGGCCAGCCCGCCCGGCACGATCCGGTCCATCAGGTATCGATGCCCGAAGACGCCGTCGTTGGTCCGTATCCAGTTCTCCTTGAGCCGCGAGAACTGCGCGAGACCGAACGCGAATCCGGCATCGTTGCCGAGCGCGCCGAGGTCGCCGAGGTGATTGGCGATGCGTTCGCGCTCGAGCAGGAGTGCGCGCAGAACCAGCGCACGCGCGGGCACGGCCGTGCCGCATGCCTGCTCGAGCGCCATGCAATAGGCCCACGAGAACGCGACGGTTGAGTCGCCGGCGATCCGGCCCGCAACGCGATGACCGTTCGATGCGGCCGTCCGTTCGAACAGCCGTTCGACGCCGCGGTGCACATAGCCGAGTCGTTCCTCGAGCCGCAGCACCTTTTCGCCGACGACCGAGAACCGGAAATGGCCCGGCTCGATGGTGCCGGCGTGGATCGGCCCGACCGCGATTTCGTGCACGCCGTCGCCGGCAACCTGCACGAACGGATAATCCGCCTCGCTCGATTCGAACCGCTCGATGCCGGTGGCCTGCTTCTGCAGCGGAAAGTAGTCGCCGGGCCAGTTGCCGTGATTGAGCCACGCTCGCGTGTCGCGCGCATCGCGCGCGCGCAGGCCGGTCAGGTCGAAAATCGCGCGCTGCATGCGCGTGGCGGCGGGAAACACGCCCGCGAGATCGGGATAGTCGCCGTCGGCCCGCGGTGCCTGCCCGGTCGCGAGACGGACCCATAGTACGCCGTCGTCGCATTCGTACGCCGCGTGGACCGAACATACGCGCTCGGGCGTTTCACCGCCCCACATCGCGACGAGCCGGCTTCCATCCATCCGCGCGGCATGCGCGATGTCGAGCCACCGCGGTTCGTCGACGTCAATCACGGTAGCCGGAACCTGGCCTGCCTCGTGCCGGAGGCGAGTCGAGCCGTCCGCCTGAATCAAGTCGAGTCGCATCGTTCATCCTGCCAGCATCGTTGCCGCCTGGCGGTACCACATCGCCAGATAAGGCGGCACGTACAGACCCAGCATCAGGCCGAGCCCCAGATGCACGAACACCGGCAGCAGCGCCGGCCGGTGTTCGAGCGGCGTCGCCGTCGTCGTTTCGCCGAACACCATCCGCTGCACGCGCGCGAAGATCGCCGCGAACGCGACGGCGAGCCCGAGCAGCAGCAACGGCGCGGTCCACGGAAGCGTGTTCATGGCCGTCGTGACGATCAGGAATTCGCTCGCGAACACGCCGAACGGCGGCAGGCCGAGAATCGCAAGCGCGCCGAGCATCATTGCCCAGCCGACCGCCGGGCTGACCTGCAGCAGCCCGCGAATGCCGTCGATCGCCTGCGTGCCGGCCTTCTGCGCGGCATGGCCGACCGCGAAGAAGATCGCCGACTTGACGAGCGAATGGACCGTCATGTGCAGCAGCCCGGCGAACGTCGCGATCGGGCCGCCGAGCCCGAACGCGAACGTCATCAAGCCCATGTGCTCGATCGACGAATACGAGAACAGGCGCTTCACGTCCTTCTGCCGGAACAGCGAGAACGACGCGATCAGGACCGACACGAGCCCGAACCCGACCAGCAACCGCCCCGGCAGGCCATTGCCGAGCGCGCCGTCGGCCAGCACCTTGCAGCGCAGCACCGCATACAGCGCGACGTTCAGCAGCAGGCCGGACAGCACCGCCGAAATCGGTGTCGGACCTTCGGCATGCGCGTCCGGCAGCCAGCTATGCATTGGCACGAGGCCGACCTTGGTCCCGTAGCCGACCAGCAGAAACACGAAGGCGATCGACACGATCGTCGGGTCGAGCTGGGTGCGGACGGCGGCCAGGCTCGTCCACAGCAACGCGTCGCCGTCGGTCAGTTGCCGGCTCGCGGCGAGGTACAGCAGGATCGTGCCGAACAGCGCCTGGGCGATGCCGACGCCGCACAGGATGAAGTACTTCCATGCGGCTTCGAGGCTCGCGGCGGTACGGTAGACGCTGACGAGCAACACGGTGGCGAGCGTGGCGGCTTCCATGGCAACCCACAGCACGCCGACGTTGTCGGTCAGCAGCGCGAGCAGCATCGCGAACATGAAGAGCTGGTACATGCTGTGATAGAGCCGCATTCGCGCGGCCGTCATCCGGCCGCGGGCTTCCTCGATCCGCATGTAGGGCCGGGAAAACAGCGACGTCGTCCAGCCGACGAATGCCGTGAGCGCCACGAGATAGACATTGAGCGGATCGACGAAAAACGCGCGTCCGAATGCGAACGACGGGCCGTGCTCGACGGTGCGCGCGGCAAGCACCAGGGTTGCCGCGAACGTCAGGAAGCTGAAGCCGACGTTCAGGTGGCGCGCGACCCGGCTCGGCCGCACGCAGGCAAGGCACGCCGCTCCCGCGAGCGGCAGGCCGAGCACGGCGAGCACGACGTGGGCGTCATTCATCTTTGAGTTTCTCGAGGTGATGGATGTCCAGGCTGTCGAACTGCTCGCGAATCTGGAACATGAAGACGCCGAGAATCAGGATGCCGATCAGCACGTCGAGCCCGATGCCGAGTTCGACGATCATTGGCATGCCGTTGGTCGCGGCCGCCGCGGCGAAGAACAACCCGTTTTCCATCGACAGGAAGCCGATCACCTGCGGAATGGCCTTGGCGCGCGTGATCATCGCCATGAACGACAGCAGCACGCACGCGAGCGCGATGCCGAGCGTGCCGCGTGCGACCGAGGTCGCGAGCTGGCTGATCGGCGCGGCGACATTGAACGCAACGATCACGAGGACGATGCCGATCAGCAGCGTGGTCGGAATATTGATGAGCGGCTCGACGTCGGTCTTGACGTCGAGCCGGCGTACGAGCCGATACAGGAACCACGGGATCACGCTGACCTTCAGCACGAGCGTCAGCCCGGCGGACACGTACAGGTGCACGTCGTCCGTGACGAAGCCGAGGATCAGGTTCGCCGACACGAGCGCGACGCCCTGCAGCGTATAGAGATGGATCAGGGACAGGATCCGGCGCTGGCTCAGCATCGCGAACGACAGCATCAGCAGCACGGCCGCGAGGAAGTTGATCAGCTGTGTCGCGTAGCCGTGCATTCATGCCCCCAGCAGCAGGTGGACGAGCATGCCGATCACGGCCAGCAGGAAGGCCGTCGCCAGGAATTCCGGCACCCTGAAGATGCGCATCTTCGCGTTGGCCGTTTCGACCACGGCGAGCGCGACACCGCCGGCCGTCAGTTTGACGAAGAGCACCGGCACCGCCAGCAGCAGCGCGACCGGATCGCCCGCATTCGCGATACCCCAGGGTACGAACAACGCGAGACCGATGCACGAATACGCGAACAGCTTGAGGCTTGCCGCCCACTCCATCAACGCGAGGTGCCGTCCCGAATATTCGAGGATCAGCGCCTCGTGGATCATCGTGAGCTCGAGGTGAGTGGTCGGATTGTCGACGGGCAGCCGCGCATTTTCGGCCAGCGCGACCAGCGTGAACGCGATGCCGGCGAACGCCAGGCTCGGATAGATCGTGAGCTCGCCGCGGCCGAGCGTCGCGACGATGCTCGTCAGCAGCGTCGACTGCGTGATCAGCGAGGCCGACAGCAGCACCATCAGCAGTGCGGGCTCCGCGAGGAAGCCGATCAGCATTTCGCGGCGGGCGCCGAGCGTGCCGAACGCCGTGCCGACGTCCATCGCCGCGAGCGACAGCGTGACGCGCGCGAGCGCAAACAGGCCGACGAGCGCGATCGCGTCGGCGGCGGGCGACAGCGGCAGCTCGATCGACAGCGTCGGCACGATCGCGCACGCGAGCGTCATGGCGGCCCAGACGACATAGGGCGCGCCGCGGAACACGGGGCTCGTGCCGTGCGCGATGACCGATTCCTTGTTGAACAGCTTGTGGAGCATCCGGTACGGTTGCCAGATGGACGGCGCACGCCGGTTCTGCAGCCAGGCGCGGCATTGGTTGACCCAGCCCGTGAGCAATGGCGCGGCCGCGATCGCGATCACGATTTCGAGGGTCTGCGAGATGACGCCGGACAGGGTTACCATCGTCTCACCAACATCAGAAGCACGATCAGCACGACGAAACTGTAGGTCAGGTAAACCGCGATCTTGCCCGTCTGCAGGCGACCCGCCCAGTCGGCGGTGCGTTGCGTCAGTGCCGCGATGCGCGCGTAGAGTGCGGACCAGGTGCGATCGGTCACCGACACCCGGTAGGCCGGCTGTGCGTCGAACGGCGACGGCAATTGCCGCTCGATGTGCAGCAGCGGCGCGAAGATTTCGCGGATCGGCTGCCCGAATCCTTCCGCCGTATCCTGCATTCGCGCGGTCGTGAACGGGAAGCCGCAGCTCCATGGCGCCGCGCGTCGCAGCCGGCCGTGATAGAAACGCCGCACCAGCACCCACGCGAGCCCGCAGCATGCGATGAAGAACAGCATGAACGCCGCCGGCATGTAGCTCGCGCGAGCGGCCGACACGGGCGCGAACAGCAGCCAGCCATGATTGTCCGTGCCGACGCCGGCGCCGACCAGCGTGTGCGTGACGCGATCCAGCAGCTTGACGAACTGCGCGGGCATCAGCCCGAGCAGCACGGTGGCGGCCGCGAACCAGCAGAACGCGAGCCGTTCCCACGTGTTCGCGTCGCGGGCGCGGTTCAGCTTCGCTTCTCTCGGTTGCCCGAGGAACACGATGCCGAAGAACTTGACCATCGTGTAACCGGCCAGCGCGGCCGACATGGCGATCAGCGCGGCGGCGATCGGTACCGTCATGGCGAGCACCGAATCCGGCAGCCGCGGCGCGAACAGAAAGCCCTGCAGCAGCAGCCATTCGGCCACGAAACCGCTCAGCGGCGGCAGGCCCGCGCTGGCCGCGACGCCCGCGAGCACCGCCCACGCGGTCCACGGCATGAAGCGAATCAGCCCGCCGAGCCTGCCGAGATTGCGCTCGCCGGTGGCGTGGAGCACGGCGCCCGTGCCCAGGAACAGCAGGCTCTTGAATGCCGCATGCGCGACGATCTGGTAGAGCATCGCGGTCAGCGCGAGCGCGGACAGGCTCGTCATCCCGTACGCGCGAAACAGCACCGCGAGACCCAGCGCGACGATCATCAGGCCGACGTTGTCGATCGACGAATAGGCGAGCAGGCGCTTCATGTCGACCTGGATGGTGCTGAACACCACGCCGAGCAGCGCGGTGCCGACACCCGTCATGATCAGCAGCACGCCCCACCACGCGATCTGTACGTGCAACAGGTCGAACAGCACGCGCAGCAGGCCGTACAGGCCGACTTTCAGCACGAATCCGCTGAGGAGCGCCGAGACCGGCGACGGCGCCGCGGGATGGGCCTCCGGCAGCCACACGTGCAGCGGGAAGATGCCGGCCTTCGCGCCGAACCCGACGAGCGCGAACAGGAAGGCGAACGACGCGGGGAGGGTGTCCAGCGACTGCGCGCGCAGGTTGGCGAAGGTGTAGTCGCCGGTGCGCGCCTGCAGGATGCCGAAGCAGAGCAGCAGCGCGAGCGCGCCGACGTGCGAGATCAGGAAATACAGATAACCCGCCCGGCGAATCTCGCCGATCCGGTGGTTGGTCATGACGAGAAACGTCGCGGACAGCGTCAGCGTTTCCCAGGCGACCATGAACACGTATGCGTCGTCCGCGATCAACACCAGGGCAATGCTTGCGACGCAGGCGTGGTACTCGAAGCAGATCAGCCCGGGCGGGGATCCTTCGCCCTTGCGGAAGTAGCCGGCTGAAAAGGCGCCGATCCCCGTGCTGACGAGGCCGAGCACGAACAGGAAATAGCCGGACAAGCGGTCGAGACGCAGGTGAAAGGGCAGGCCGGGAAGCCCGATCGGCAGCACCGCGGCAGACGGTTCGGCAAAGATGCCGGCGAGGCCCGCGGCGCCGACGAGCAGCCCGACCAGCGCGCCGAGCGGAAACAGGCCGTGGGCCACCAGCCGCGTGCGACGCAGCGCCCCGAACCCCAGCGTGCCGACCGCGAGCCACGCGGCCACGGCCAGCAGGACGAAATGGACGACCGGCACGGGTGCCATCCGGAATGTCTCCAGTACGCTCGGGTTGGACGAGGTGGTTGGAACGGCCGTATTTCCCGCGACCTGCTCCTGCCCGCATTATGACACCGAAAAACCAATCCGGATAACAAGGTATGATAATGCGGTTATCATCAAAATCTCATCGTTCCCCGTGCGGAACGGGCGGCCGGGGCGGTGTGTCGCGGCGCGCCGGGCTTTGCCCGGGGCGTCGTTGTCTCCCGATCCGGGCGAATGAGGGAAGATCCTATGCCAGCGCAGTACTTCCGAAGCCTGACGGGAAAGCACCGCAGCGCGGCCGCGAACCGTCAGCTCGGGTTTTCGCTTGCCTTTGTCGCCGGCGCAACCAATGCCGGCGGTTTCCTCGCGGTCAGGCAATACACGTCGCACATGAGCGGGATCGTGTCCGCGATCGCGGATCAGACCGCGCTGGGCGACATCCGGCTCGTGCTGGCCGGTGTGGGTTCGCTCGCGTCGTTTCTGGTGGGCGCCGGCTGCTCGGCGGTGCTCGTCAACTGGGGGCGCCGCCGCGGCCTGCAGAGTCAGTATGTGCTGCCGTTGCTGGTCGAAGCCGCGCTGCTCCTCCTGTTCGGGCTGCTCGGCAGCCACCTCGCGCTGTGGGAAGCGTTCTTCATGCCGGTCACGGTCATCCTGCTGTGCTTCATCATGGGGCTGCAGAACGCGATGATCACAAAGCTGTCGGGGGCGGAAATCCGCACGACGCACATGACGGGCATCGTGACGGACCTCGGGATCGAACTCGGCAAACTGTTTTACTGGAATCGCTCGAATGCAGACGTGCACGCGCATACGGTGATCGCCAACCGCGAGAAGCTCAGGATTCACGGAACGATGCTGGCGTCGTTTTTCGTCGGAGCGCTGGCTGGCGCAATCGGCTTCAAGCATGTCGGCTACGTGTCGACCGTGCCGCTTGCCGCGATGCTCGTCACGCTGGCGATCGTGCCCGTTGTCGATGACTTGCTCGACTATCTCTATCGGCTTGACCGCAGGTCATGAGCCCGCATAAGGTGACGCGAAACCCGACTTCGCCGGGGCGGCGGCGGATCCTGCCTGAAGTGCCGTCGCCGAGCCTGATCGGCACGCGTGTGCCGAATGCCTTTCGGGGTTGTACGCAAGGGCCGATGCATTGTAATCAAATTAACATATTCGCCGACTCCGTCCTGCAATGGAAACGAAAACCGCACGCTTGACCATCCTGATCGATCCCGCCAAGAAAGAGGCGTTCGACATGCTCTGCGCGGAGCAGGACCTGACGCCGTCGCAAGTCGTGCGGCAGTTGATTCGCGAGTATCTCGAACAACACGGCGTGAGCTACAAGACGAAAAGCGCGCTCGGCAAGCGGGTGAAGCGAAGCGCGGGCTGAGTTCGCAAGCCGTCCAGACGTCGATTTCCCAGTGTGCATGCCCCTGCGCATGCCAGACCAACCGCTCCGGATCGAGGCGCTGCCCCGCCATCATGCGCCGAGCGGTTGACGACAGTTCGAGTTCGCC
Source organism: Burkholderia sp. BCC1977 (assembly GCF_905339595.1). Lineage (NCBI taxonomy): Bacteria > Pseudomonadati > Pseudomonadota > Betaproteobacteria > Burkholderiales > Burkholderiaceae > Burkholderia > Burkholderia sp. BCC1977. Next base: position 64,020 of record NZ_CAJPGQ010000023.1, on the reverse strand, counting down.
GGCAAACGCACACGAGCGCACGCGTTCGAACGGAGCGCGCGTCGATGGCAAACGAAGCGGCCCTTTCCAGGCGAAAGCGACGAAATTGCTGTCGTCGTCGGCTCGGCGGCGGTTCACGCGTGAAGTCCCGCCTGAGTGCCTGTCTTGCCATTCGAACCCGAGACATACCGCACCCTTGATCACGATCAAATTCCTGGAGACGACATGAGCGATAACGAAACTTCGACCGTTCCGACTATCTCGGCATCCGCGATCTGGGCGCTGGAGCGCATTGCCGATAGTCGTTACGGTCGCGATACGCCTGCGCTTGGCTGGTCCGTTGCCCGAGAGCTCGTCGGCGCGGGATTCGTGCGCTATCCGACGAACGGTCGCGGAGGCGTTTCGATTACTGCAGCCGGACAGATTTTCCTGAAGAATCGAAAATAGTGTTTGTCGACGTCGCTCGAGAATCGCACGGTTGCGTCGATCCAGACATCCAGGCGGTGCGTTCATGTCGTGGGCGGTTGCGTTCGAAATGGGACGCATCGACGCGGACGTGCGCGGCCGCGGATTGCCGTCGCTCGCGAAGATGAAGAAACGCACCGCCGCGGACCCGACAAAAGGCTGAACGTGTTTTCCTACCTGCGGTCCCTTCTTGCGCGACGCACATTTCGCCGGCTTCCCGTGATTCGTTTTCAATCGAGGCCGATCGATCTGGGCATCGACGGTGTCCTGCATTCGGGCTGGGAAGTCGCGCTCCTGGATGCGTCCGGCGGTACCGTTGGCGCGGCGATATACAGCCTCGCGCCTCGAACCGATCGGGTCTACGTCCATCGACTGGACATTCGCCCGCCGATGAGGCGCCGCGGCTATGGCCTCGCCTTCCTGTCGTATCTGCATCGAACGTACCAACTGCCCATTACCGCCATCGACGATGTACCGGATCTCCGAGCGTTCTGGCGCGCTGCGAGAACCTATCAATCCGGAGCGTTACGGGTAACGTCCGAGCAATCATCCGATGAGTTCCGCGACGAACTGCTTCAATGGCAGCGTCGGCAGGCGGTGATGCTCGGCTTGCGCCCCCCGTCGACTCAATCATCGGATGCCTAGGCGAGCCTGCATGCCACCCCTCGCGTAAGCGGACTTGCTGGCCGGTCATGCGCGACATAGATTTTGTTCATCGAGGTCCGATTTTTCGGAGGGGACATGGAACTGCTCGTCGAACGCGTTGAGGTCTGGGCGGCCACCATCGAGGACAAGCCGGGCGGTCTTGCACGCGTGTTGAGCGCGTTGCGGGATGCCGGCGCAGATTTGCAATTCGTTGTCGCCCGACGCACACAGGAAGCCCCAGGCAAAGGGGTCGTATTTGTCGCGCCGCTTCAGGGAGATCAAGAGATCCGTGCCGCCACCCAGGTGGGATTCAATCCTACCTCGAGCCTGCACTCCATCCGTGTGATGGGACTGGACCAAATGGGGATCATCGCGGAGCTGACCCGGAAACTGTCGGACGGCGGGATTAACCTCCGCGGCGTATCCGCTGCCGTGCTCGGCTCGCAGTTCATTGCCTATCTCGCGCTCGATTCGCTGGCCGACGCCGAGCAAGCGACCGACATTTTGCAAAGGGCCTGAATGGCCGTTTCAGTTGACTACCGTATGAGCGGGCGCGCGTGCCGCGGTTGAATCTCGCGTGCGTTGCATCGGGCGGCCGAAGCGGTCTGCGCGATCTTCAACCTGCCGAGGCTGCCGCAGGATCTCGACGGCGAAGTGCGGCGTACGCGCGGATGGCGCGCCCGAGCGGTGCTTCGTTCGCGCGTTTCGCGGCGTTCGTATGCCGTCTTCCCGTGTCCTTGCATGCCTTTGAGATTCGTCGTGCCGTGTGCGGCAAGCACGGTGCGGAGGGCAGGAGGGATTGCATTGCTCGACGGCAATCGCTCAGGGCTGAGTTTTGTAGAAAAATAGTGACATTGTGATAAGAATACTTATCTTGTCTCGTCGATATTCCGTCGTTCCATCGAGATTTTTCGGGACGCGGTTTGCCTGGCGCGCGGCTCGAATCAGGGGGAGGCGAACGCGTGGCGGGCTGCGCGCACTCGATTGCTCGAGCTACATCGGCGACGAAGTCCCCGGCAACGTCAAAATGAATGTGCATCCTTTACCCGGGCGCGTGTGCAACTCGATGCTGCCGCCATATCGCTTGGCGATCGTCTTCACAAAAGCCAGCCCGAGGCCCGCGCCCGGCGGGCAACGAGAAGGCCCGGCCTGAAAACGTTGAAACGGTTCGAACAGACGTTGCTGAGCTTCGGCGGAAATGCCGGGGCCGTGGTCGGAAACCGCAATGGCATATCCCTGTTCAACGCTGGACAGACGGACGGTTACCGTGGCGTTACTCGGACTGAACTTGATCGCATTGCTGACGAGATTGACGACCGCGCGTACCAGCAGGAAGGGCTCCACATGCGCGATGCAGACATCGTCCCCGACGTCCACGTCGAGCCGGATGCTTCGTGCCTGAGCCAGTGCCCACAATTCGTCTATTGCATCGAGCACCAGACTGCCGATATCCGTTTCCACCCGGGACCAGGTCGGCGCCTCGGCGCGCGCCAGCAGAACGAAGTCGTCGGCCAATGCCAGCGTGCGGTGCGCATACGTGGCAATCCGATCGAGCAGGTTCTGTGTGGCGGTGTGTTGTTCGGCGGCTCGATGAAGATCGATCAACGCAAGAATCGACGATTGAGGCGAGCGCATGTCGTGGGAAATGAAGTGCAGCCACGCCTCCCGGCGTCGCTCCGCCAAGCGCGTCTCGGTCACGTCCAGCACGAACCCGATCGTTCGTTTGGTAATGCCGTTTTCATTCTGCGGATAGACCGTGGACTGAACCCACCGGATTTCACCATCGGGCCGAACGACGCGATACTCGAACCGATAGTCCGTGCCGGATGAAATGAACGCTTTCGCGGTCTGCGTGACTTGAATGACCTTGTCGACGTCGTCCGGGTGAATGAAGGGGCGAAACTGGTCGATCGACGTGATCGTCTCGCCCGGCGCACGGCCCATGATTCGATACCAGTTCTCGTCGCATTGCAGTGTGTCCGACGCGATGTCGTAGTCCCAGATCCCCAGTCCGCCGACACGGGTCGCGATAGCGAGCCGCTCCTCGTTACGCCGAAGTAGATCGAGCGCGAGGCGCTCGCGCGTGACGTCTCTCGACACACATAGAATGGCGGTGGTCCTTCCGTCGGCGTCCAGTATGGGTGTCAGCATATTGTCCCAGTATTGAACGTCGCGCCCCGGGAGCTCGCTTCGCCCGGCAAATCTGCCGAATACGCCGCGCCTGGCGGAATCCAGTGCGATATTTCCCTCGTGCCAGACGTCTTCGGGCAACAGCGGCAGCCACGGCATGCCGAATCCGGAGTCTTCGTCGACGCCTAATGCCAGGCATCCGGAGCGATTCATGTGCAGCAGATTGCCTGCCGGCGAAATCAGTTTGATGCAATCGATGCTGACATTAAGCATGTCTGATTGTATCGATGCGCGATTCTTCAGTTCGCCTTCCTTGACCTTCAGGTCATGGATGTTCGTACACGTGCACAGCCACCCGGCGCCTACACGATGAAGATTGACGATGAACCATTGGTCGATGCCGCGGGAACCCACCAGTCGGCACTCCAGCGCTGCATGGTCCGAGTCCGGGTGGGCAGCGCGAAGTGTCGACAGAGCAGTGTATCGGTGCTCCGCATGGATCAACTCGACCCATTGGACTCGATGCAGGGCTCCGGCAGGGTGATCCACGTAATCGAGCCACGCGTCGTTGATGCTGACGACTTCCCCGCTTCCGTCGAAATAGCACGCCGGCGTCTGAAGAACGTCGATCAGGCTGATGATCCCGAGCCCGTCCGGGCTGGTGGAGCGAATTTTGTCTGACGAAACAACCGAGGCGCCCGTTTTCGATCCGCTGGGCGCCGCAAGATCCGGGGCGACTGTATTGCATGCGGGGTTTGTTTCATTTTCAAGACGAAATCCGTTCATTTCAATTACATCCCATGCGCCGCCGACACGATTCGAGAATGTCAGATATAAAACAAGGCATCAATGGATGGAATGCACTATGGACTGCATAGTAATAATGCATATTTTGTCTCTCGTGTCGGTGCCAGGTGAGGATGCGGAGATCGTGATGCAGGGGGATTCAGTCAAAAGGTTCACATAATGTCGATCGTGGCAGTGAAATTAACCTTGTCTGTTATTGAATCGGGTGTGCGGGCGAACGTCTATATACGGCCCGGGTGGTATTGGGGCGGCGACAAGCACGTTACACCCTCCGGCCGGATTCACGTGCTGAAGGGCACGGAATGGGGCCTGTCGCACCTGAAATTCCATGTGCCGACGAGTTCGTGACGTCCGATGACGGTCTCGGAGAATACGAATCGTTCTTGCTCCACGAGTGCGGCAGGCTTCGGGTCCAGGACGGTTACGACAGGCTGCCTCGAGGTTTCGTGCACAAAGACGAGCGTTTGTTCGACGATTTCCCGGCTCTGTTACGCGCCGATCGATCGCGGCTCCTCACATTCGGGCGTCGACCGGGCCGCTTGCTGTACGCAGCGTTCGCGGCAGTCGCAGGGTGGGCTGCTGCTCGCGAGCACAACGGAAATAGCAAGTTTGAAAATTTTTTATTCCTTGGGATTCCTCATGTATAAGAATGAGTCCCTGCACGGTATTACAAATTTAAAACGAAATAAATCCAACATTATTGCGTGATCGGTAAATCACCGTCGCTGATGCACCGTGGAATGCGACGTACCTTGCGCGCGTCCTCCTCGATGCTCGGGGCCGGGCTTCGGTCGGGCCTGTCAGCAGCAGGGGCGTGCCGGCCGTCGCCCGACTCGTTCGCCATCTCATGGCGACAGGCGCTCGGCGAGCCGCCCACGATGCGCTTGAACGCCTGGCCGAACGCGCGATCCGCGTCATCGCCGAGCATCCGCGCCACCGTCGAGATGATGGCGCAGGGGTGGGTGGACGCGCACTGCGCGCCCATCGATCCGACCTTCAAGATACCTGCGCAGGGGGCGGCAACGCAGGTATGGACGGCGACGTCGCCCCGTCTCGCCGATATCGGCGGTGTGTACTGGGAGGATGGCGATGTCGCGGTGGTCACGCGTGGCGACGAGGCGGCCGGCGCGCGGCCTCACGCGATCGATCCTGAAGCGGTCGAGCGTCGATGGGCGCGCTCCGCCGCGTTGACGGGCGTCGATGCATTCGCGGCGCGCCGCTGACGTGTGGGCGCCGCGCTGATCGGCATTGCGCATGCGTCGACACGCAGCGCGCGAGCGTGGGGGGCGCGGCTCCCACCCATCGCCGCCCATCCCCGCTCAATCGCGCGTGGACCGAAGCGCGCGCCCCATCTCCGCGATCGGCATTGCCGCGATCGAATTCAGCAGGCGCGTCTCCCCGGCGTCCGGGCGCGCGATCGCCCGCACTTCATCGAGCGTCTGCGCGACGTGGCGATCGAGCGGTTCGAGAAAGCGCTGCAGCTCGCTGGCCGCCGCCTTGTCCCTGAGCCCGAGTGCCTGCCCGAACGCGATCAGCGCAGCCACGTCGATATCGACAAACCGCGTCGCGGTGCCGAGCGGCATCGTCAGTTCGCAGTGCGGCCAGTGATCGCCGCGATGGTCGGGCCGGTGCGTCGGCGTGTGATACACGACCGTGCTGACGATGTCGTAGAACGGCGCGAGCCGGTAGCCGCGCGCGTCGACGAAGAACGACAGGTTCTTCAGGTGCGCGTCGGCATTGCCGACCACCACGTTGAACACGGTCCAGCGGAACACCGACAGGCGCGCCAGCGCGCGCGTGCTGGTGCGCTCGATCGCGCGGGCGAGCGCCTGCGCATTCGCGCGCTGGTACTTGAAGCCGCGGTCGTAGTTGAGCAGCTGCATCGCGTCGATCGTATGCACGCGCCCGGCCGGCGTCGACGCGACGTCGCGGTCGAACCGGTCGATCACGTAGCACGCGGAAGGCGCGCGCAGGAAGTGCACGTCGGGCACGTCGAGCCCCATCTTCCTCGCGAGCGTCATGCAGAAGAATTCGTTGATCGCCGAGTGCGGGTAGCCGGCCGCCCGCATGTCCGGCTTGAGCAGGTGCATCGACGGCTCGCTGCCGACCGGTTCGTACAGCGCGTAGTCGGGTGCGTCGCCGCGCAGCACCAGCAGCAGTTTCTGCTGCGCGCCGGCTGCCGACATGCGCTTGGGCGCGGTGGCCGTCAGCGCGCGCTCGGGCATCGCCTGGATCCGGCGTTCGAGCTCGTCGAGCGGCAGCGGCTGCAGGCTGCCGGGCGCTTCCTGTTCGCCGTCGGCCAGCAGCGTCAGCGCGCCGGCCGATTCGCGCCCGAAGTACGCGAGCAGGCCCCACGCGTCGGCGGCATCGACCTTCGCCTCGCGCGCGAGCGACGTGCGCATGCCTTCCTCGGGCAGCAGGTTGTCGAAGAACCACTGGACCGGACGATCGGTCGACGTGTCGGTGAAGTTGCCGGCGCGCAGCGCGAACGCCGGCGACAGCGGATAGGCGCTCGGTGACGCGAGCCATTGCGGGTCGTACGCGAACGACCAGATGCCCTTGTCGTCGGTCAGCGTGCCCATGCGCACGCCGTTGGCGGAGGCGATCAGCGTTCTAGCCGCCATGACTGCTCCTGCGGCGTTGCGCGGCTTTCAGCGCGGTGGCTTCGGAAATCTCGACCGACGACTCGGCGTACAGGCGCACGCCCAGTTCGCCGAGCAGCAGCATGACCTTGCCGATTTGCGCGGTCGGCTTGCCGGCTTCCACCTGGCTGATGAATTTCGGCGACAGCCCGGTCGCATTCGCGAGTTCGTCGCGCGTGAACCCCTGCTGGAGCCGCGCCGCGCGGATGAAGTGGGCGAGCGCGCCGATCGTGTCGACGGACTGGGACTCCGACATGACGTTCTCCGTGCTTCGTATCTGATCGGGAACAGTATTGCACAACTCGCCGGGTCGGACATTATTTCGTATCCGGTCAGGAACGAAGTGGCGCGCCAGGGAGGCGGTGCGTCGTTTCGTACCCGCTCGGGAACCGGGAGTCGCGGAATCGTGGTGGAGGCTATTTTCGTATCCGGTCGGATACGGGGAGGAAGGGGACGCGGTGTCGCGCCGGTCGCATGCGCGTGCGAGCGGCCGCACCGGCGAGGGGGCACGGCGCGGGCGGAGATCCGTCGGCGGCGGGCACGGTCAGCGTGCCGACGTCATCGCCGCCGGCCGGCAGCAGCGCGGCGGCCCGGCCGCCGGCGAGCTGGCGCAGCGCCGCGCGTCGGCCGGCACGGCGTGGACGGGAAAGGAAGCCGGTCATGATCGAAGCCGTGCCGCGCGCGGGCGCGGCAGCATCCGGAAAAACGGACATTCCCGGCAACCGGTCGCGACGCTGCGAACAACGATTCCCGCTTTGCTTATCGCGCCGCGCCCGCTGCGCGAACGCTCAAAACTTCACGCGCAGCCCGCTGACGAACGCGAGCTGGCGATTGGTCGACGATGCGCTGCCGATGTTCGAGATCGCCGCGATCTTGCGATAGCCGCCCGACGTCGCGGTGCTCGCATCGCCCGCGGCCAGCTGGTAGATGCCGGACAGGTAAATGTCGGTGCGTTTCGACAACGCATAGTCGAACCCGAGCGTGAACTGGTGCCAGCGCGGCTTCAGCGTCTGGCCGCCGGTGCCCGGCAAGCCGCTCGCGCGTCCGTCGGTGAACGTGTAGACGCCGATCAGCGTCGCCGCCGGCGTGATCTGGTAGCGTCCGTTCACGTCGTAGTTGTTGAACTTGCGCGACGAGCCGTCGACATAGTCGAGCTGCGTGTGGCTCCACGCGAACCCGAGCGTCGCGCGGCCGAGCGTGTAGTTCGCGCCCGCGACGCCGATCTGCTGCTTGCGCACGCCGCCGTTCAGCCCGTAGAAGAACGCGCCGCTGTAGTCGTTGCCGGTCGTCGTGGTCGCGCCGCCGACCGCGCCGCTCGTGTTCGACGTCGCGTTCGGGTGGTTGAGCCGCACGTAGCCGGCGCCCGCCGACAGCGGGCCGTTCACGTAATTCGCCGACACGCCCCACGCGTTGTTGTTCGAGAAGCCGGTGCCCGCGCCGCCGTTCGCCTGGTTGCTGAACGCGTACAGCACGTCGGCCGTGAAGCCGGCGATCGTCGCACTGCGGAACTTCACCGCGTTGTTGATCCGGAAGCTCTGGTTCATGTTGTCGTTGTCGCCGATATGGGTCGCCGGCGACCAGAAGCCGGACCCCGAGTACTGCGCGACGAGATCGGTGATCGGCTCGTACTGGCGGCCGAACGTCAGCGTGCCGAGGTCGGCCTTGCTCAGGCCCACGTACGCGGAGCGGCCGAACAGGCGGCCGCCCTGGCCGAGCCCGCCGTCGCTCGGCCGGAAGCCGCTTTCGAGCGTGAACACGGCCGCCAGGCCGCCGCCGAGATCCTCGCTGCCTTTCAGGCCCCAGCGGCTGCCGCTCAGCTTGCCGCTCGTCTGCTGGATGTTGCTCGCGCCGCCCTGGTTGTTCGTATAGGCGAAGCCGGCGTCGACGACGCCGTACAGCGTGACGGAACTCTGCGCATGCGCGCCGATGGAACCGATCGAAACCAAACCCAGGACTACCGATTGCTTGATCATGAATATCCTCTGTTTTTTATGGGACCGTCTGCGAGGATCACGATGCTATTGAGTCCGGGCCGCGCGACGAACGGCCGATCCGTGGTTTGCAATTCGCAGTGCGACCGAATTGCAATGCGTGCCGATGCATGCCCGACGCGCGCGCCGCGATCGCGTCCGGCACGCATGCTGCGGCGAACGCATCGGCCTCGATGGCAAACACGGTGCGGCGACGATGGGCGGTCGTGGACATATCGATCGATGAAATCGTTGGATACCGCAACGAAGTGCGTCCGGCTGACGATGCTTTTATGCAACGCGGCTCTGTGAGACGCACGGCCGATGCGCTAGGCACGCCTGCATATCGATTCCGCAAAACGTTGGTAGGGCCGCGCGATGCGACGCTGTAGAGTCGGGCATCCGGCCGTGAGCCGGCCAGCGCCGGGCGCGGTGCACGCTGCGTGCGTGCAGCCCGGTGGAACCACGCCTAGGGGAGCCGTGTGAAATGAGTCGTGATGTGCTGTTTCTGCTGGAACCGGGTTTTGCCGATCCGACGTATCCGGGCCGACACTTCGTCTGTCCGCACGGACTGGCGATCGAAGGGCTGCTCGCGAGCGCGCCCGATCGGGCCGCCCGCCTCGACGTGCGCCAGGTCGGTTTCGAGCGGCCGCGGCACGCGGTGATCGACGTGCTCGACGACGCGCATCAGGGCTTGCCGGTGCTCGTGCTCGGTCGCGCGCAACCGGCGCCGGACGATGCGCACACGCTCGGCGTGGTGCGCTTCGTCACCGACCCGCGCCGCATCCTCGACCTGCTGGCCGAGCGCCACGGTTTCCCGGCGCTGCATTGACGCGCGTCGACCGTCGCGCACGGCGGTTTCCTTTTTCCCTCAGCGTTCAATCGACAGGAGCATCCGATGGCGTCAACTTCGGCGGCACGCCGCCGCCTGCTGCTCGCCGGCGCCGCGCTCGCGGCGACCCCCGTGGTCGCGCGGGTCGCGCTTGCCGCACCGACCGTCAACGCCGATCTTGCCGGCACCACGCTGCGCGTCGCGACCTACAAGGGCGGCTGGCGCGCGCTGCTGCAAGCGGCCGGCCTCGGCGACACGCCGTACCGGATCGAGTGGCGCGAGCTCAACAACGGCGTGCTGCACATCGAGGCGCTGAACGCGGATGCGCTCGACATCGGCTCGGGCAGCGAGATTCCCGCGGTGTTCGCCGCGCGCCAGAAGGCCAGCGTCCGGTTCATCTCGCGGACCCGGGAAGATATGAACAACCAGGTCACGCTGGCGCGCAAGGACACGCCGATCCGCGACATCGCGGACCTGAAGGGCAAGCGCGTCGGGTATGTGCGCGCGACGACGTCGCACTATTTCCTGTACCGGCAACTGGCGGAGGCCGGCCTCGGTTTCGACGACATCCATCCGATCAACCTGTCGCCGACCGACGGGCTGTCGGCGTACGACCGCGGCGACCTCGACGCGTGGGCGATCTACGGCTACAACGGCCAGCTCGCGCGCAACCGTTACGGTGCGCGTGTGCTGAAGACGGGCAAGGGCTATCTGTCCGGCAATTTCCCGATCTATGCGAACCCGCGCACGCTGGACGACCCGCGCCGGCGCGCGGCGACCGGCGATCTGCTGCTGCGGTTCCGGCGTGCATACGCCTGGGCGAACGGCCATTTCGATGCCTATGCGCGCGTGCAGAACGGCGAGACGCGCGTGCCGGTTGCCGATCTCGCGGCGATGTTCGCGCAGCGCAGCGACGACTACGCACTGCTGCCGGTCACGCCCGACGTGGTTGCGCAGCATCAACAGGTCGCGGACGTGTTCGCCCGCGTCGGCGTGCTGGATGGTCCGGCCAATGTCGCGCCGTTCTGGGATACGTCGTTCAACGCGCTGGTGGCGTCGGCGTGACGCGTGACGGGTGCTCAAGCACCTGAAGACGACGCACGGAAAGGGCGGATGCGCCGTGACGGGAGATCGCAGGTCCGGCACTGCGGTGCGGCGCGGCGAACAGTAGGTCGTCGAGCGTGCGGATGCGCGGTTGGCGGACACCGGCGGCCCATGCCATGACTGGCGGGTGAAGGCAACGAAGGGCAACGAAGGGCAACGAAGCGGACGCGCCCGGCGCGAATCCGGTCGCGCGGACCGGATCAGGACAACGTCGTGGTCAGGAGAACGTCGTGGCGACCATGATGCCGAACACCAGGCCGAGCGCGATGCCGGTCAGCCGGCCGTAGATCGAGGCGCGCACATTGTCGTCCAGCTCGAACGGCGAGCGCTTGTGCTTCCATACCGTGCTGAATGCCACCGGGCGGGTCAGCAGCACGGTGCAGGCGATCAGCACCGGCGTCGCGACGAGCATCGCGATGCGCGGCCCGTTCCAGTCGACGCCATGCATCATCAACGACACGAGCACGGCAAGCGGCACCTCGACGCACAGGCCGAGCAGCGAGCCGCCGACGAAGGAATCTCCCGGTGATTGGAACATGGTCGGTCCGTCCGTTCGAATAATGAAAGCCGCGCCCGTTTTCGCGCCGTTGAAAATGGCGACCGCGGTCCTTCTGGAAGGCCATGGTCGATCGTGTGGCCGGATGTTAAGGCAAATTGTCGTCCGGTTGTCGGCCATTCAAGCTATTTAACAAATGTTCGACCGAAACCGGGTATCGTGCGCGGCACGGGGCGATCGCGCCGTGGTAAAAGTCGGGAGGCGCGCGTTCGGTGCGCGGCGCGCGGTGCCGGCCTCGCGCGTCGGGCGGCAGGAATGGCGCCGGTCGGCAGGCGACAGGGGCTCGACGGCACACCGCTCCGGCCCGAAAATACGATCCGGTTTCGACCCGACGGAGCCCGTGCAGTCGCCGAGCATTGCCAATCAATTCGACCATGAGCGAACCCAACCTTCCGGACATCGACGCGGCGCACGTGGAATTCGCCGCCGGTGTCGCCGCGCATCATGCGGGGCGAAGTGCCGATGCCGCGCGCCACTATCGCGCGGCGCTGGCGCTGCACGCCGGTCATCCGGAAGCGCTGAACAATCTCGGCATCGTCCTTGAAGCGGAAGGTGCGACCGCCGACGCGGAGCATGCGTATCGACGCGCCGCCGAACTGCGTCCCGATTACGTGGACGCGTGGTGCAATCTCGGGATGCTGCTTGACGACCTTCGACGCGCCGAAGAAGCCCAGGCTTGCTACCGTCGCGTCCTCGCCTTGAATCCCGCGCATGCGCCGGTGCTTCGCCGGCTCGGCATGCTGCTGCGGCTTGCGGGCCGTCGCGACGAAGCGGAGCGTGTGTTTCGCGATGCGATCGCATCGCGGCCCGACGATGCCGAGGCGCATGCGGAGCTCGCGGTGGTGCTACAGGAGGCCGGGCGCTGGCAGGAAGCGGAGCGGCATTACCGCGAATCGCTGGCGCGCGCGCCGAATGTCGCCACGACGCTGAACAACCTCGGCGCGCTGCTGCATCGCGTCGACCGGCTGCCGGAGGCCGAAGACTGCTTCCGGCGTGCGTTGTCGCTGAGCCCGGACTACCGCGACGCGCGCGGCAATCTCGGCAACGTGCTGTTCGCGCAGCAGCGCTACGGCGACGCCGAGGCGTGCTATCGCCGCGTGCTCGCCGACGATCCGGCCTGCGCCGACGCCTGGAACAACCTCGGCCGCCTGCTGCATGACGCGGGCCGCCTGAGCGAGGCCGCGGACTGTCTGAGACGCGCGTTGACGGTCGATCCCGGCCGCGTGCCGACGAGGTTCAACCTGAGCCTCGTGCTGCTCGCGATGGGGCAATACGAAGCGGGCTGGCGGCTTTACGAGGCGCGCTACCGGTCGTCGCCGCATTGGGGCGCCGATGCGGCGGATCACGTCGCGCCGGAGCTGCCGGCGCCGCGCTGGCAGGGCGAGGCGCTCGACGGGAAGTCGCTCGTCGTGTGGCCGGAGCAGGGGCTCGGCGACGTCGTGCAGTTCGCGCGCTATCTGCCGCTGCTCAGGCAGCGCGGGCTGGCGACGCTGACCGTCGTATGCCCGCCCGCGCTGACCCGCCTCGTCGCGACGGTCGACGGCGTCGATCGATGCGTGGCGCTCGGCGATGCGGCCGCACTGCCGCCGCACGATTACGCGTGTCCGATCATGAGCCTGCCGTTGCGGTGCGGGACGACCGTCGACACGATTCCCGCGACGGTTCCGTATCTGCGCGTGCCGGCGCAGTGCGTCGAGCACTGGCGCAGCCGCGTGCCGGCCGACGGCTTCCGGGTCGGGCTGGTGTGGGCCGGCGATCCGCGCCCCGGCCAGGCGAGCGCGCATGCGACCGATCGGCGCCGGTCGCTGTCGGCGAGCGCGTTCCTGCCGTTGCTGCGGGTGCCGGGCGTGCGCTTCGTCAGCCTGCAGAAGGGCGAAACGACCCGCGGGCAGATCGAGACGATCCCGCCGTCGATCCGGCCCGTCGATCCGATGGCGCAGGTGCAGGACTTCGCCGACACGGCGGCGATCATCTCGCTGCTCGATCTCGTGATTACCGTCGATACGTCGGTTGCGCACGTGGCCGGGGCGCTGAACAAGCCGGTGTGGATCCTGTCGCGATTCGACGGCTGCTGGCGCTGGTTCGCAGATCGGGACGATTCGCCGTGGTATCCGTCGGCGACGCTGTTCCGGCAGACGGAGCCGGGGCGCTGGGACGACGTGATCGAGCGGGTGGCGCGTGCGCTTGAAGCTAACCAGGGGGCGGCAACATGATTGAAAACCTGACCAACCATCCGACGACGATTGCCTGCAAGGTGTGCGGTGCCGACGCGGACATCTGCGGCGTGGTCGATTTCTCGCGCTGCGGCGCCGACATGATCGCCGGGAAAAAGGTCGATCCGTTCGTCGGCGTGCCGATCTACTACTACGCGTGCCGGCAATGCGGATTCACGTGCACGCCGGCCTTCGACCACTGGACGCACGACGATTTCGCGCGTCACGTGTACAACGACGACTACGCGCGCCACGATCCGGAGTATCTCGAGCATCGTCCGCGGCAGCACGCCGACCTGATCTGCACGAGCTTTCCGTCGATGCGGGAGACCCGCATTCTCGATTTCGGCTCGGGGCTCGGGCTGCTGGAAAAGAAGCTGTCCGAGCGCGGGTTCGCGGATGTGACTTCGTATGACCCGTTCAGCCATCCCGTCGCGCCGCAGGGGCAGTTCGATTCGATCCTGTCGTTCGAGGTGTTCGAGCATCATCCGGATCCGCAAAGCCTGTTCGCCGACATCATCCGGTACAGGGCACCCGCGGGCGCACTGCTGTTTCAGACGTCGCTGATCACGCCGGAGATTCTCGAGCACGGGATCGAGCAATGGTGGTACTGCGTGCCGCGCAACGGGCATATTTCGTTCTATACGAGCCAGGCGCTGACATTGCTGGCGACGCAGCACGGGCTGGAGTTCGGATCGTTCAGTCCGTCGTTGCACGTGGCGTTCGATCGTGCGGCGGCGCCGGCGTGGCTTGCGAAATTCCTTGAGTGAAAGGGCGCGCCGTGCAGACCGCGGCATCGGCGGCGGGCGCGCTCGTTCTAGAAACGATCGATCATCCCGAACTGGATGCCGCGCACCGACGCACCCGGCCACGAAGGCGCGAGGCCGGTCACGTTCACGCCTTTCAGCGTGTAGGCGGCCTGGCCGCGGTTGTGAAGCCAGGCGGCGCTCGCATAGACCAGCACCCGCTTCGACACATCGTATTCGCACGCCGCGCTGAACTGGTCGGCGTCGTTGTCGCCGCCCGACCGGTCGCGCAGCCACGTATAACCCAGCGACGTGCGCAAACGCGCGCTCACCGCATAGCGCGCCGACGCCGACACGCCATCGTTGTGGTACCGGGGCGTTCCGCCGTCGCCGTTGAAATACGACAGGAAGCCGGTCACCGGGCCGAATGCATAGGACACGCCGCCGAGGTTGGCGCGCAGCGCGCCGCTGCCGTGGGTTTGCTGGTGCGCGTACGAGATGCGGAACGGGCCGTCATGCCAGGCGAAGGTCTCGATGTGGCCTGCCAGCCCGTTGCCGTCGCCGTCCGTCGCGGCGCGCAACGACGCCATGATCGTGGTGGAAAAGCCATGCACCTCGGGGGAAAGGTACGTGATCGCATTGCTTTCGTACGGCGTGATCTTCGACAGGTTGTCCAGCCCCGACGCGATCGTGCCGGCGCCGAACGCATCGAGCTGCCCCTTGAACGGGATGTAGATCGGCGAATACTGACGGCCGACCCGCACCGTGCCATAGCGTGAGCTCACGCCGATCCAGGCCTGGCGGTTGAACAGCGTGTTGGAGACGGCCAGGGTGCCGTCCGTCGAGCCGAAGCCGTTCTCGAGCTCGAACAGGATCTTCACGCCGTTGCCGATATCCTCGGCGCCGCGCACGCCGATCCGCGTGCCGCGATACGCGCCGGAATCCATCCGGGCGACGTAACCGGCGCCGGGATTGGTGATCTCGATGCTCGTGTCGATCGCACCGTACAGCGTCACGCTGCCTTGCGCATGGGCCGCGGACGCGTGCGCGGCGATGGCCGCGGCAGCCGCACCGATGTGCAGTGCGAGACGCCTGCCGGCCGCCGGCCGGCGTGATCGGCCGTTTGCCGACGTGGCGTCGTGGCATCGGGGGCGGGAGGCGGGAAAGGAATGACTCATGGGCAACGGCGGCATGCGGCCTCGGCAGTGGGGTGACGCACTGAATGCGGGATGGTGCGGCAACCTGCGCCGCAGCATCCCGAACGCGATCCGGTCGATTCCGGCGCTTGCTTGCTGTCGGGCAACGCGTAAGCCACCACGTAGTCGCCTCGATCAGGCGACTGGCGCCCGCCGCCCGCTGCCCGCCGAGATGACGATGTATTGCTTGCCGTCGATTGTATAGCTCATCGGCGTGCCCCGGCTTCCCACCGGCAAACGCGCCTTCCACGGTTCCTTGCCCGTCGAGCTGCCGAACGCGCGCAGGGAGTCGTCCTGCGTCGCGGCGAAGAACACGAGGCCGCCGCCGGTCGTCGGCGAGCCGCCGATGGTGGGCATGCCGATCGGTGACGGCATGTGCATCCGCACGCCGTAGAGGCGCGTGTCCTTCACGGTACCGAGCGGGACTTGCCATGCGATGCTGCGCGCTTTCAGGTCGACCGCGGTGAGACTGCCGAACGGCGGCTTCTGGCACGGGATGCCGGGCGGCGGGAAGAACGATCTGAACCGGCAGGCGTCGCGATGCGGCGACTGCCGCATCGATGCGTGCCCCGTCCGTCTACCTCGTCTTGTGCGAGACGCGCCGGCGCGCGGCACGCTTTCTTTTGCAGGCTCGCGCATGTCGCTCCGGCCGCCGAACGTGATGGGCAACGGCATCGGTCACGGTCGGAAAGAAGCTGGCTGCGCCGAACACGTCGAACAGGCCGTAGGCGCGCAGGCGATCCTTCACCGGCCCCTTCATCTCCGCGAAATTCATCGCGATGCCGCGTTCCCCGAGCGCCTCGTGCAGCGCCACGAGTCGATCCGCGGCGCTGACGTCGATGTCGGTGACGGGCTCGGCGGCGATCACGACGCGCGTGACCGGGCCCGCCGATCGCGCGATCTCGGCGTACAGATGCTCGCAGAAGATCTCGACGTTCGCATAGAACAGCGGGGCATCCCAGCGGAACAGCACGAGCCCGGGCATTTGCACCGCGTCCGGATGCCGTGCGATGTCGTGATAACCGCGCACGCCCGTCAGCCGGCCCAGCACCGTGTCGTACGGGTGCCAGGCCCGCCAGACGAACGACAGCAGCGACAGCGCGCTGGCGAGCAGGATGCCGGGTATGACGCCGATGCCGATCACGCCGGCAAAGCACAGCACCGAAATCAGGCATTCTCCGCGGCGCATCCGGTACAGCCGCACGACGCTGCGGACGTCGGCGATGCCGAACGCCGCGTAGATCACCACAGCGGCCAGTGCGGTGCGCGGGACGAAGGTCAGCAGCGCCGGCGCGGCGACGAGCAGTATGGCGATGCACGCGGCCGCGACGAGATTCGTGACCTGGCTTTGCGCGCCCGCGGCGATCGCGACCGGCGTGCGGGACGCGCTGCTGCTGACCGCGCAGCCCTGCGTCACGCCGGCCAGCAGATTGGCCGCGCCCAGTGCGACCAGTTCCTGGTTGCGGTCCGGCGTATCGCCCGCCCGTGCGGAAAGCGCGCGCGACAGCATGCTGATGTCGGCGAACGACACCAGCGCCACGGCGAGCGCGCCGGACGCGAGTGCGCGCACGTCGGCAAGCGAGACGACCGGCAGGCGCGGGGCAGGCATGCCGGCCGGCAACGCGCCGACCGTCGCGACGCCGTGCAAGGGCGGCAGGCGAGCGACGAGCGTGGCCGCCAGCACGGCGATCAATACACCGGGCCAGCGCGGCACCACGCGTTTGATCAGGAAGATGGTCGCCAGCACGCCGGCGCCGAGCAGGCCGGCGGCGATGGAAAAACGGCCGTCGACGAGGGCATGCGCGATGCGCGGCACGCTGGAAAACACGTCGCCGCCCGATAGCGGCATGCCGAACAGCTCGGGCAGCCGCCCGACCGCGAGCGCGATGGCAATGCCGTTCAGGTAACCGTACTGGATCGGGCGCGACAGCAGATCGGTGACGAAGCCGAGGCCGAGCGCACCGAGCAGGATGCAGATCGTTCCGGCCGACAGTGCCAGCGCGCCGGACAGCGCGATCGCGCGTTGCGGATCATGGGCGGCGAGCGGGGCGATGGCGCCCGCAATCAGCGCGGCCAGTGCGGAATCCGGACCGAGGACGAGGATCCGGCTCGGGCCGAGCAGCGCATAGGCGAGCAACGCGGCGATCGACGCATAGAGTCCCGTGATCGCGGGCAGCCCGGCCGCCTGCGCGTAGCTCAGCCCGACCGGCACCAGCACGGCGGAAAGCGCGATCCCCGCGTACAGGTCGCGCGACAGCCACGCACGCCGGTAGGTCGCGAGCAGCGCGACGCCCGGCAGCATGCGTGCGAGCCGTCCGGAAGGCGGCAGGTTCATCGCGATTTCATCCGGGCGCGATCCAGGCAAAAGGCGGAGTTCGGCCCGGCAAGCACGCGATCATCGGGATGTGGTCGGGGGCGACGGCCGCACGAGACGGCGGTACGAACGTAACCACGGCATCAAATGTCCGGGGGAGGCCGTCGCACGGGATTCCGGCGCCGCGTCACGACACGGCCGCGTTCCACTTCACGCAACCTTGGGTACCGACAGCTGCAGCGCCTTCGCGAAGCGGGCGAGCGTGGCGATCGATCCCGTCACGCTTTCGTAGCGCTCGCGCCCGATTTGTCCGTCGAGTGTCACGAGCATGCCGGCGTCGCGAGCGAGTGCGACGAGTGCCAGCGTGTCGAATGCGTCTGCGTCGGACAGGCTGTCCGGGTCATTGCGGTAGGTGGCGTGTGACATGACGTTTCTCCTTGTGCCTCCGATCGGGTTGTCGGGCAACCGTGCTCGGTGCTTGCAGTATCGTTGTCGTCATGGGGCGATTCAATCAGCCTCCACCGAAGCTGCGGTAGGAATCGGGCAGATGCCGTCGGCGGATTCCTACACGGCGCGTGGCGTCGACGGCGCATTGCAGCGGGCCGGCGCGCGTTCCCGACTGCGTGTATACCCGTATCCGATCGCGCGCCTGATCGCCGCGACGGCGTCGCGATACGTGAACAGCCCGGGCCGCGGCCGTCGCTCATCCTTTCGTCCGCGAGCAATGTGAGATCGGCCAGATCGGCCAGGTCCGCCAGGTCGGCATGCGCGGAAGCGCCGCACGGGCGGCGTCACGCCACTTCATCGTGTCAGCAACCGTCCCGCGGCCGTTGACCCACGTCAAGCGCGTGTCATCGGGCCAAACGCACGCGCTGCCTGACGACTAGCCTTGGAATGCGCAGCGCGCGAAGACGATCGCGCGGGGAGGCGAGCATGCTTGCGATGATGTTTGACGGCACCACACCGCATTTGCGCGCAGCGCGCATGCCGGATCCGGTGCCTGCGGCGGGCCAGCTACTGATCGACGTGCACGCGTGCGGCGTATGCCGGACCGATCTCCACGTCGTCGACGGCGAGCTCGCGCACCCGAAGCTGCCGCTGATTCCGGGGCACGAGATCGTCGGAACGGTGCGCCAGGCGGGCGAAGGCGTGACGGGCTTTGCCGTCGGCGACCGGGTGGGCGTGCCGTGGCTGGGCTCGACGTGCGGGCATTGCGCGTATTGCACGTCCGGCCGCGAAAACCTGTGCGACAGCCCGGGATTCACCGGCTACACGATCGACGGCGGCTATGCCGAGTGCACCGTCGCCGACCATCGGTATTGCGTGCATCTGCCGCAGCGCTATGCCGATCTGGAAGCCGCGCCGCTGCTGTGCGCCGGCCTGATCGGTTATCGAACCTTGCGCATGGCGGGCGATGCGCGCCGCATCGGCATCTACGGCTTCGGCGCGGCGGCCCATCTCGTCGCGCAGGTCGCGCATGCCGAAGGACGCAAGGTGTTTGCGTTGACGAAGCCCGGCGATACCGTGGCGCAGCAACTGGCACTGTCGCTGGGTGCCGCATGGGCCGGCGGCAGCGACGAAGCGCCGCCGGAGCCGCTCGATGCCGCGCTGATTTTCGCGCCGGTGGGCGCACTGGTGCCGGCCGCGCTGCGCGCGGTCGACAAAGGCGGGATCGTCGTGTGCGGCGGCATTCACATGAGCGACATCCCGGGCTTTCCGTACGCGTCGCTGTGGGGCGAGCGCCGCATCGTGTCGGTGGCCAACCTGACGCGCGCGGATGCGGTCGAATTCATGCGGATCGCCGCTGCGATGCCGCTGCGGGTCGAGGCCGTGCGCTATGCGCTGACCGATGCGAACCGCGCGCTCGACGACCTGCGCGGCGGGCGCGTATCGGGCGCCGCCGTGCTGAGCATGCGCGGCTGATCTGCCCGACGGAGCCGCGGCGCGGTCAGATTTGCCGCAGACCTTCCGAATCGACGATCCGGATCTGCTTGCCTTGCGTCGCGACGAGCCCCTTGTGCTGGAACTTCGACAGCATGCGGCTGACCGTTTCGAGCTTCATCCCGAGATATTCGCCGATCTCGTCGCGCGTCATCCGCAGCACGAATTCCGCCGCCGAGTAACCACGCGCCTTGAAGCGCGCGGAAAGATTCAGCAGGAACGCGGCCACGCGCTGTTCGGCGCTCATCGTGCCGAGCAGCAGCATCTGGGACGATTCGCGCACGATCTCGCCGCCCATCATCTGGTACACGTGATGCTGCATCGGCCGCACTTCGCGGCACATCTGCTCGAGCTGGCCGAACGGGATGATGCAGACCGTGCTGTCCTCGAGCGCGATCGCGTCGCCGTTGTGGTGCCCGGAGTACACGCCGTCGAGCCCGAGCGATTCGCCGACGATCTGGAAGCCGGTGATCTGCTCGTCGCCGTCGCGATGCATCACGATGGTCTTGAACGACCCGGTTCTCACGGCATAGATGCTGGTGAATGCGTCGCCCGCGCGAAACAGCGTTTCGCCGCGCTTGACGTGGCGCGTCGTGCAGATCATCGCGTCGACGCGCGCGAAATCGGCGGGCGAAAGATCGGACGGCATGCAGACGGTACGCAATGCGCACGTCGAACAGCGGGACGCGGCGCGCTTGGGCTGGTCCGCCGGTTCGACGGGATGCAGCGGGATGAACGTGCTTAACGGGTTTAATGGGTTTAACGGGTGTAGCGACATGGTCGTCGAGGCTTCGGCACTGCTCTGCATGATCGGCTCCAGTTCGGGGCCAGCGGCGGCTCGCCGTCGGGCGGCGTCGCGCTGACCGTTGTACCGGCGGCCTTGGTCTCTGCCGCCTTCCTGTCGGGAAAGCCCCGCCGGACGCGCCGGGCGACCGCTGCGCCGGTCTCGACGATGATGCTGCCTGTGCTCCGGGAGGCACGTTTGCTCGTTTTTCCTGATCTGCAGTATGGAGGTTGCGCGACGTCAAGAAAATCAGCCGGAATTGAAGTTGCGGTAGGGGAGAGGGAAGTCTTGTAGGAGATTTCCTACAGGGGTGCGGCAACTTGTCACGATGGGGGCCTGATCGTGACGGGCACGCAGGGCCGTCGCGGTGCTCGGCGCGCGGTGTTCGGCAGCGGCGCCGAATCGTTGGTGCGCACCGCGGACCGGCCGGTGCCGGTCGTGCGGGAAGGGTCGGGCGCGTGTGCGCCCGTGTCGTGACGGAACAAGGGCAGCCGCTCGGGCTGCCCCGACTCGGCCTGCTCAGTGGGACAGCAGCACCGGCACCGTCATCGTCTCGAGGATCGTGCGCGTGGCGCCGCCGAGTACGCGTTCGTGCATGCGGGCATGACTGTACAGGCCCATCACGAGCAGATCGGCGTGCAGGTCGGTCACCCGGTTCAGCAGCGTCGCGCCCACGCTCACCGACAGTTCGCGCGGCGTGGTCGAGAACGACGCGCGAATGCCGTGCCGTTCGAGATACGCGGCGACGTCGACGCCCGCCGGCGTCTTGTCAGGATCGGGTTGTCCGCGCGCGACCGTCTCGACGTTGACGAAGCGCGCGCGCGCGAGCAGCGGCAGCGCGTCGGCCATCGCGCGGGCGGCCTCGCGCCCGCCGTCCCAGCCGATCAGCACGTTCTCGCCGAGCGTTCGCACGTCGCCCGCATAGGGCACGACGAGCGCCGGCCGGCCGCTGCCCATCACCACATCCGCAACGAAATGACGGGCCACGTAGGTCATGCGGTCGTCGGGGTCCTCCTGGCCGAGCACCAGCAGATCGGCGTGGCGCGCATGCAGGACCGCGGCAGCGGTCGCGTCGCCGGCCGGCGCCTGCCACTCGACGTTGTTGCGCCCCGCGCGCTCGGCGGCCGCGAGGAATCGTTCCTCGGCTTCCTTGCGCCGCTCTTCGCACAGGCGTTCGTAGACGGCCAGCTTCAGCGGTTCGTCGGGACGCCGCAACGGTTCGAACAGGTCCTGGCAGACCACGTAGAGGCCAATCAGATGGGCGTTCCAGCGTCCCGCGAGCTCGAGCGCGAGATCGACGCGCGTCGCGCAGCGCTTGCTGTCGTCGAGATGGACGAGCAGGGTCTTGTAGCTCATGACGGCTCCTTTTCGGTCGATGCGGCAGGGGGCTCGGCGGGCGCCTTCGATGCGCCGCTCGCCGGGATCATCAGGACCGGGCACGTGGCATGGCGCAGCACACGTTCGGCCACGCTGCCGAGGACGAGGCGGCGAAAACCGCGCCGGCCGTGCGTGCCGATCACGATCAGGTCGGCGCCGATCTCGCCGGCGAAGCCCACGATCCGTTGGGCGACGTCCTCGCCCGCCGGCGCGACATTGGAGATCTGCGGCGTGCCGGCCACGTCGCGCGCTTTCATGCGCCGTGCCGCATCCTCGGTCACGCGCAGCCCTTCCTCGCGGAATGCGTCGACGAGAATCGACGGATCGTATCCGTAAGGGTCGTAGGCCGGCACCAGGAAATCGACGACGTAGACCGGGGTCAGACGCGCACCGGTCTCCGACGCGAGCGTCAGCGCGGCGTCGAGTGCGCGGGACGACGTATCGCTGCCGTCGAGCGCAACCAGAATGTTCGAGTACATGACGTTTCCCCTGAACCGATGTCGATGGAATCATCATCGGCGCGTGTGCGCCGGTCGCGCTGATCTGGATCAAGCGTCCCGGTTGCCGTGCAGCACGCGCACGGCGGCACGCGCCGCGATCCATGCTTCGTTGGTCGGCTCGACGACCACCGTGACCGCGCTCGACGGAGACGACACGACATGCGCATGGGCGGCATTCGCACGCGCATCGAGTGCGATGCCGAGCCAGCCGAGCGATGTGCAGATCCGCTCGCGCAGTTCCGCCGAGTGTTCGCCGATGCCGGCCGTGAACACCAGCATGTCGAGGCCGCCGAGCAGCGCGGTCAGCGCGCCGGTCTCGCGCACGATGCGATGGACGTACAGCATCAGCGCATCGCGGGCCTGCGCGTCGCCGGCCGCTTCGCGCGCGAGCAGTACGCGCGGATCGCCGGACGCCCCCGATACGCCCTTGAGCCCCGACTCGTGATACAGCATGTGTCCCAGTGCATCGCCGGACAGCTCGCCGATCTCGAGCAGGTGCAGGACGACGCCGGGATCGAGTGCGCCGCAGCGGGTGCTCATCATCAGTCCGTCGAGCGCGGAGAAGCCCATCGTCGTCGCGACGCTGCGGCAGTCGCGCATCGCGCACAGGCTCGCGCCGCTGCCGAGATGGGCGGCAACGACACGGCCGTGCGCGCGGGCGCCGAACGACTCGGCGAGCGCGACGGTCAGGTATTCGTACGACAGGCCATGGAATCCGTAGCGGCGCACGCCCTGGTCGAACCACGCATGCGGCAACGGCAGCAGTTGCTCGGCGCGTGGCAGCATGCGGTGAAACGCCGTGTCGAACACGGCGATCTGCGGGACGTCGGGAAATGCGTCGCGCAGCACTTCGATCGCATCGAGGCTGTGCGGCTGATGCAGCGGCGCCAGCGGCGTGAGCGTGCGAAGCGCGTCCAGCACGTCGTCGTCGACGACCGCCGGCTCGACGTAGCGTGCGCCGCCATGCACGACGCGATGCGCAACGGCGCCCAGCGCGATATGCGGCAGTTGCATGCGTATCCACGCCGCGATCCGTGCGAGCACGGCGCGGTAGGGATCGCCGGCATCCAGCGGCAGCACACGGCCCGGATCGGCATCGAAGCGGATCGACACGCTGTTGCCGGCCGCGACCGCTTCGCCCTCGTGCAGCGGCCGCCGCGCGGGATCGCCGTGCGGCGGGTACGCAAAGATCGCGAACTTCACGCTCGACGATCCGGCATTGACGACGAGCAGCGCGAGCGTACGCATCGGCCGGCTCAGTGCGACATCAGCACGGGCAGCGTCATCGACGCCAGCACCGTGCGGGTGGCGCCGCCCATCACCAGCTCGCGCCAGCGCGGATGGCCGTACGCGCCCATCACGAGCAGGTCGGAACCCGTTTCGTACGCGCGCGACAGCAACGTGTCGCCGACCGCCGGGCCGGCGCCGGCCTCGATATCGAGCACGTTCACGTCGCGTGCATGGCGCGCCAGCATCAGCGCGGCATCGGCGGCCGGAATGCGCGTGGTCGCCGCTTCCGAATCGCCGTCGACCACGGCGGCGATCGTCGTGCGCTTCGCATGTTCGAGAAAGGGAAGCGCATCGTGCGCGGCGCGGGCTGCTTCCCGGCTGGCATCCCACGCGACGAACACCCGTTCGCCGACCGACGGGAATTCTCCCGTGTGCGGCACGAACAGCACCGGGCGACCGGCGGACAACACGAGGTTCTCGGGAAACTGGTCGTCGATATAGGTCTCGGGATCGTCGGGGTCGGTCTGGCCGGCGATCACGAGGTCGGCGAGGCGCGCGGCGCGCGGCACGGCTGCATTGGCGCGTTCGTCCGCGCGAACCCACGCGGCCGGCACTTTCGCGCGAGCCGTTTCCGCATGGAACAGGCGTTCCAGCGCGGCAAGCCGTTCGTCGCGCCGTTCGCGTTGCTCACGGAAGTAATCGGCGGACCCGGCCATCACGTAGAACGAATGCGGTTCCGGCGTGTAGACCGCGAACAAGCCGGTCAGATGCGCACCGAAGCGCCGCGCGACGCGCAACGCGAACTCGAGGCGCGCATGCGCGCGGACGCTCGTATCGAGGTGCACGACCATGCTCTTGTAGCTCATCGGAGTCGCTCCATCGACGGGTGATCCGCCAGTGCGATCCAGTCTACGGAGCGGGCTTTCCGCGCGCTTGACTCAGATCAACGGCAGCCGCGCGCGATGCCCGCACAGTGAAGCGGCCACGATGCCGATCCCGGGCAGGTGGCACGAGGCGGGATGCCAACCCGTCGACCGGATCGAAGGAGGGAAGCCGATGAGCCGATACGCTTTGACGACACCGAATGACGTTTGCCGCGCGGGCTGCGATCTCGCGTTGCGCATGGTCGCGCTGAATCGCGAATCGCAGCACGAATCGCGGCACGACTGGCAGCACGACTGGCATGCGCTGGCAGGGCGGCGCATCGAGCGGGACCGCGCCGCGGTTCGGGACTTGCAGCGGGCGCTTGCGGAAACGCAAGACTGGACGGCCTTCGGCGAGGCGACCCGGCAGGTGACGAGCGACTACGCGATCGCGAGCGTCGCGATCTGGCAGGATGCCGCCGCGCTGAGCATGCGTGCGCAATACGAGAGCGCCGCTGCGTGGCGTGACGGATTGCGCGAATGCGGCGCAGGCGCGCTGTCGCGCGATCACACCGCCGGGTTGCCCGATCCGGGACGACTGGCAGTGGTCAACGAGGCCGGCATGCCGCGGGCCGACGGGATGACGGCATGGGCGCGCGGGAGCGAGGGTGCGGCCGGCGTGCCGGCCCGTGTGCTCGAGACATGAACGGCGCCCGGCACCCGGATAGGTCCGGCGGCACGTGCCTGCCCGGCATGCTGCCGCGAGCGGACGGCGCCCTGTCCGAACTGATCGCGCGTGCGTGCGATGCGCCGCCGCTTGCGGTCGCCGTCGTCCATCCGTGCGACACGGCCAGCCTCGTCGCGCTTGCCGCGATCGACGCTTCGCCGCTGGGCGCAGCGATCGAGCCGCTGATCGTCGCGCCGCGCGCGAAGGTGTTGCGCGCGGCGGACGAGGCGGGCGTCGATCTGGCGAAGTGGACGATCGACGACGTGCCGCACAGCCATGCGGCGGCGGCCCGTGCGGTCGAACTCGCGGCGTCGGGCCGCGCCGGCGCGCTGATGAAGGGCAGCCTGCATACGGACGAGCTGATGGGCGCGGTCGTCGCCGCGGAATCGGGCCTGCGCACGGACAAGCGCATGTCTCACTGTTTCCTGATCGAGTCGCCGGTGTATCCGCGGCCGTTCATCCTGACCGACGCGGCCGTCAACATCGCACCGGATCTTGCGCGCAAGGCGGCCATCACGCAGAACGCGATCGACGTCGCGCATGCGCTCGGCGTTGCCTGCCCGCGCGTGGCCGTGCTGTGCGCGGTCGAGACCGTCAATCCGGCGATGCGTTCGACGCTCGACGCGGCGGCCCTGGCGAAGATGGCCGAGCGCGGGCAGATCACGGGAGCGGTCGTCGACGGCCCGCTCGCCTTCGACAACGCGATATCGCAGCGGGCCGCACGCGACAAGGGGATCGACTCGCCGGTTGCCGGCCGCGCCGACATCCTGGTCGTGCCCGATATCGAAGCGGGCAACATGCTCGCGAAGCAGCTCGAATACCTGGGCGGTGCCGCGAACGCGGGCGTCGTCGTGGGCGCGCGCGTGCCGATCGTGCTGACGAGCCGCGCCGACGGCGTGGCCGTCCGGGTCGCCTCCTGCGCGCTCGCGGTGCTGCTGGCGCAAGTCCGGCAGGCGGCCGCCCCGGTGCATGAACAGGCCCCCCTTTCGATGGAGGAACCCCGATGAAGGCACTCGTTTACCACGGACCCGGGCGCAAGGCGCTCGAACAGCGGCCCATGCCGGAACTGCAGTCGCCCACCGACGCGATCGTCCGCGTCACGCGCACGACGATCTGCGGCACCGATCTGCACATCCTCAAGGGCGACGTGCCGACGTGCGAGCCGGGCCGCATTCTCGGCCATGAAGGCGTGGGCATCGTCGAGCAGGTCGGCGCCGCGGTCGACTCGCTGAAGCCGGGCGATCGCGTGCTGATTTCGTGCATCTCGTCGTGCGGCCGCTGCGAGTACTGCCGCCGCGGGCTGTATTCGCATTGCACGACCGGCGGCTGGATTCTCGGCAACCGGATCGACGGCACGCAGGCCGAGTTCGTGCGCATCCCGCATGCGCCGACCAGCCTGTACCGGATTCCGGCCGGCGCGGACGAGGACGCGCTCGTGATGCTGTCCGACATCCTGCCGACCGGATTCGAATGCGGCGTGCTGAACGGCAAGGTGCAGCCGGGCTGCTCGGTCGCGATCGTCGGCTCGGGGCCGATCGGGCTGGCGGCGTTGCTGACCGCGCAGTTCTACTCGCCGGCGCGGATCATCATGATCGATCCGGACAGCAACCGGCTCGAGATCGCACGCCGCTTCGGCGCGACCGACTGCTTCGACGGCCGCACCGGCGACCCGGTTGCGGAAGTCATGAAGCTGACCGATGGCGTCGGCGTGGATTGTGCGATCGAAGCGGTCGGCATTCCGGCGACGTTCGAGATGTGCACGGCGCTCGTGGCGCCCGGCGGCGTGGTCGCAAACGTCGGCGTGCATGGCGTCAAGGCCGACCTGCACCTCGAGAAGCTGTGGGATCGCAATATCTCGATCACGACGCGGCTCGTCGACACGGTCAGCACGCCGATGCTGCTGAAGACCGTGCGCGCCGGGCGCCTCGATCCGACGCGCCTGATCACGCATCGATTCTCGCTCGACGACGTCGAGCGGGCGTACGACACGTTCGGACGCGCCGCGCAAACCCATGCGTTGAAGGTCATCATCGAAGTCGGCTGATTGCCGGGCGGCGCTTGACGGGAACCGGTGGGCGTCCGCTTCCCGTCACGCGCGTCCGGCAATCATCGGTCGGCATCGCCGGCATCGCCGTCGGTCAGGACGACAGCGCGGCGGGTTCCTGCGTGCCGCGTGATTCGACCTCGTCCAGATCGACGCACTGCGCGTAAGTCGGCACCTCGCACGGCCAGTGCAGGCGCTCCGAGATCCGCCGGCGCAAGGCGTCCGCGGCAGCGGGTTCACCATGGGTGATGAACGTCCGCACGGGAGCGCCCTGCATCGTGCCGAGCCACCTGAGAATCTCTTCGTAGTCCGCATGGGCCGAGAGTGTCGTGATCGACTCGACCTGTGCACGCACGCGGCCGTATTCGCCGTGAATCTTCAGCGTCGGCTCGTGCGCGGCGAGTGCCGCGCCACGCGTGCCGGCGGCCTGGTAGCCGACCAGCGCGATCGTATTGCGCGCATCGGGCGCGTAGCGGCTCAGGTGATGCAGCACGCGTCCGCCCGTCGCCATCCCGCTGCCGGCGACGATGACCATCGGGCCATGGTGTTCGGCAATCGCCTTCGACTGCTCGACCGACCGGATCATCGTCGCCGCGTGGCCGAGCGCGTTCGCTTCGGACGCGGTCAGCCGGTGTTCGAGGATATGGTGGCGGTAGATCTCGGTCACGTCCGTCGCCATCGGGCTGTCGAGGAACACGGGGACGCGCGCCATGCGGCCGGACGCCTTCAGCCGCGCGATGTAGTGCAGGATTTCCTGCGCGCGGCCGACGGTGAAACAGGGCATCACGACGACCCCGCCGCGCGCGAAGGTCGTGTCGAACAGCGCGGCCAGTTCGCTCTCGGGATCCGACGCCGGATGCAGCCGGTCGCCGTACGTCGATTCGACCACCAGGTAGTCCGCATGCGCGGGCGGCCGCGGCGGCTGCAGGATCGGGTCGTGATAGCGGCCGAGGTCGCCGGAGAACGCGAGCACCTTGTGATCCCAGTGCATCACGACGCTCGCCGCGCCGAGGATGTGCCCGGCCGGCAGCAGGCGGAACGCCACGCCGCCGCCGAGCGCGGTGCATTCGTCGAAGGTGACGGGCTGCAGCAGGCGCAGTGCGCGCTGCGCGTCGTCGAGCGTGTAGAGCGGTTGCGCCGGATGATGCTTCGAATAACCGTGCCGGTTCGCGAAGTCGGCTTCCTCCTCCTGCAGCCGCGCGCTGTCGCGCAGCATGATGTCGCAGAGTTCGGCCGTGGCCGCCGTGCAGTACACCGGCCCGCGATACCCGTCGCGCACCAGCACCGGCAGGTAGCCGGTGTGATCGACATGCGCGTGCGTGAGCACGACCGCGTCCAGCGTGTCGGGCGCGAGCGGCAGCGGGCGCCAGTTGCGCAGCCGCAGGTTCTTCGTACCCTGGAACAGGCCGCA
Organism: Burkholderia sp. BCC1977; assembly: GCF_905339595.1. Lineage (NCBI taxonomy): Bacteria > Pseudomonadati > Pseudomonadota > Betaproteobacteria > Burkholderiales > Burkholderiaceae > Burkholderia > Burkholderia sp. BCC1977. Next base: position 35,544 of record NZ_CAJPGQ010000023.1, on the reverse strand, counting down.
ATCGACCAGGATGCGCCGGCCGCCGTGCTCGACCAGGTACTTCGAGCCGGTCACCGTTTCGGTCGCACCGAGAAAAGTCAGTTTCATGGGGTGCCTCACCGGGAGTCGACGGAGCAATAAGTCGATTACATCCCTGGCGTGCGTGCGGTGGTTGACCGAAATCAGGAATTGCGGGATTCGCTTGAGGGCCGGGCGAGATTCCCGGCCGGCGGGCGGTTTGACGACGATCGCCCCCGGGCCGCGAAGGCGGCGGGATAGTGATTCCGTGCGTGATCCCGTGCGCGCGTGCGGTGTCGTGACCCCGTTATTCGCGCATGCCGCATGCGCGATGCATCGCGATGCATATCGGCATCGCGCATCTTTCGGGATGAACCCGGCCCGGCGGGCGGCGGCCCGCGTCGGGCGGATGCCGTCTCCGTCGTCGTGCGCGGTTTCAGTCGTCACCCTGCTCGAGCACGTTCTGCGTGAGCGTGACCGACGGAATCATCGGCTTGATCCGATCACGAACAGAATGCAAATTTGGACTGGACCTGTTCGAATCCATGCATACGGGCTCGGCTCTGACACCGCAAAGCGAGCAACTTGCACGACGTGCGTGATGCCGTGTATCGCGCGACTTCGGGCTTCGTTTCGATTGTCTTGATTTCTGCATTCCGCGCGTCCCGGATCGATGCACCGGAACCGGCGTGCGCCCGATACGCCGTCCGCCGATTCGCGGGGTGAACCAGTCAGGTAATTTGGTGCGCCGGCGCGCGCCGCGGATGGGCAACCCCGCCAGCCGGCGCCGGCTCATGCACCGAAATGAGGAATGCGATTCGCCTGAATTTCCGTCCGGTGCCGATGCAGCAAGCATTCCACGGCAATGGCCCGGTTTTTGCTGGAGTTGCCCTGGCCGCGCAACGGTTGCGCGTTGCCCGACGACATACCAGACAAGGAAGATTCACCGTGAGCCCGACGACTCGACCGTTTCCTCGACGCACCTGGCTGGCTGCACTGATCGCAGCCCCCGTGATGGCGCTGTTCGCCGCCGCGCCGGCGCAGGCCGACGCCCTCGACACCATCGCGAAAAACGGCGCGCTGCGCGTCGCGGTGCCTGAAGACTATCCGCCCTTCGGCTCGGTCGGCACGGACATGCAGCCGCAGGGCTACGACATCGACATGGCCGAACTGCTCGCCAGATCGCTCGGCGTGAAGCTGAAGCTGGTGCCCGTGAACAGCGCGAACCGGATTCCGTACCTGACGACCAACAAGGTCGACATGGTGATCTCGTCGCTCGGCAAGACGCCGGAGCGCGAGAAGGTCATCGACTTCTCGAGCGCGTACGCGCCGTATTTCCAGGGCGTGTTCGGGCCGGCCGACGTGAAGGTGAGCGCGCCCGCCGACCTGACCGGCAAGACGGTCGGCGCCACCCGCGGCGCGCTCGAGGAGATTGCGCTGTCGCAGCTCGCACCGAACGCGACGATCAAGCGCTTCGAGGACAACAACGCGACGATCCAGGCGTTCCTGTCGGGGCAGGTGCAGTTGATCGCCGCCGGCAACATCGTCGCGGCGGCGATTCTCGCGAAGAATCCGCCGCGCCGGCCCGAGGTCAAGTTCGTGATCAAGAATTCGCCGTGCTTCGTCGGCGTCAACAAGAACGAACCGCGTCTGCTCGCGAAGATCGACGACGCGATCGTCCATGCGAAGCAGGACGGCACGCTGGGCGCGATGTCGAGGAAGTGGCTCGGCCAGCCGTTGCCGGCCGGACTGTGACGGATCGCAGTGCCGCCTGATACACCGCCGCGGCCGGCAGCGCCGGCGCGGCGGGTGTCGTTGTCCGAACCTGAACCTACCCACTTGTCATGAGCTACCAGCTTCAATTCGGCGAGCTCGCCGAATACGCGGGCGTGTTCGCGAGCGGCGCGGCGATCACGCTCGCGCTGACCGCGGTCGCGACCGTACTCGGCGTGGCGCTCGGCGTGCTCGGCGCGGCCGCTTACAGCGCCGACGCGCCCGCGGCTGTGCGGCTGCGCCCGCTGATCGGCGCGTACGTCGAGGCGATTCGAAACACGCCCTTCGTCGTCCAGCTGTTCTTCATCTTTTTCGGCTTGCCGGCGCTCGGCGTGCACATCGACGAATACACGGCCGCGCTCCTCGCGATGACGCTCAATCTCGGCGCGTACTCGGTCGAGATCGTGTGCGCGGGCGTTGCCGCCGTCCCGAACGGGCATCTGGAGGCGGCGTCCGCGCTCGCGATGTCGCGCGCGCAGATGCTGCGCCACGTCGTGCTGCCGCAGGCGCTCGCCAAGGTGTTTCCGGCGCTCTCGAGCCAGATCGTGATCACGATGCTCGGTTCGGCGGTCGTGTCGCAGATCTCGGTGGCCGATCTGACCTACGCGGCAGGCTACATCCAGTCGCGCAACTTCCGCGCATTCGAGACGTATTTCGTCATCACGCTCGCGTATCTGGCGATGGCGCTGCTGCTGCGTGCCACGCTCGGCTCGATCGGGCGCCGCCTGTTCTCCCGTCGCCTGCGAGGTGCGCGATGACCGATTTCACGTTCGGGCAGATTCTCGCGAACCTGCTGCTGGCCGCGCGCTGGACGATCGTGCTGTCGATCGTGTCGTTCCTGTCCGGCGGCCTCGTCGGCCTCGGGTTGCTGGTGATGCGCGTGTCGAGCTCGCGGGTGCTGCGCGGCGGCGCGAAGCTGTACATCGAGATATTCCAGGGCACCCCGTTGCTGATGCAGCTGTTCATCGTGTTCTTCGGCCTGCCGCTCGTCGGGCTCGACGTGCCGCCGTGGGTCGCGGCCACGGCGGGGCTCACGTTCTTCACCAGCGCGTATCTCGCGGAAATCTGGCGCGGCTGCGTCGAGGCGGTGCCGAAAGGGCAGTGGGAGGCGTCGGCGAGCCTCGCCATGAGCTACGTCGAGCAGTTGCGTCACGTGATCCTGCCGCAGGCCGCGCGCATCGCAATCGCGCCGACGGTCGGCTTCGGCGTGCAGGCCGTGAAGGATACGGCGCTGGTGTCGATCATCGGCTTCACCGAACTGACGAAGGCCGGCATCGCGATCTCGAACGCGACGTTCCGCCCGTTCGTCGTATACGGCCTCGTCGCGCTGATCTATTTCGCGCTCTGTTATCCGCTTACCCGTTACGCGCGCACGTTGCAAAGGAGATGGCATGCCGCTCGTTGAAACCCGTGGTCTCGAAAAGAACTTCGGCACCCATCATGTGCTCAAGGGCATCGATTTCTCCGTCGAACGCGGGCAAGTCGTCTCGATCATCGGCCGCAGCGGCTCGGGCAAGAGCACGCTGCTGCGCACGCTCAACGGGCTCGAAAGCATCGACGCGGGCACGATCTCGATCGACGGCGAACGCGTCGATGCACGGCACGCGGACCTGCGTGCGCTGCGGCTCAAGGTCGGCATGGTGTTCCAGCAATACAACCTGTTTCCGCATCTGAGCGCCGGGCAGAACGTGATGCTCGCGCAGTCGGTCGTGAAGAACGCGCATCGCCATCAGGCGCGCGCGATCGCGGAACTGATGCTCGAGCGCGTCGGCCTCGGCGACAAGTTCGACGCGTTTCCGGAACAGCTGTCGGGCGGCCAGCAGCAGCGCGTGGCGATCGCGCGGGCGCTCGCGATGAAGCCGAGCGTGCTGCTGTGCGACGAAATCACGTCCGCGCTCGATCCCGAGCTCGTCGGCGAGGTGCTGGGCGTCGTCGCGCAGCTCGCGCGCGAGGACATGACGCTGATCATGGTCACCCACGAGATGAACTTCGCGCGTGCGGTGAGCGACCGGATCGTATTCATGCATCAGGGACGCGTGTGGGAGAGCGGGACGGCCGACGAGATCTTCGAGCGGCCGCAGACGGTGGAGCTGACGCGGTTCCTGGGCAGCATCCGGAACACGGAAGCGGTTGCGCGCTGATTCGCCATGCCCCTGGGGTGCTGACATCGTCGGCCGGAGCGTCGACAATCCGGCGGGTGCGCCGCGCCGGCGCGTGACGTTGCGCGCTGCTGGCACGCGAAGGCGTGAGCGGCCCGGGTGTTCGATGACGTGTGGGGAGGCTCCTTCACATGGCGTCCGTGCCATCTTCCGGTCGGATCGATATCGATCTACTTCACGTCCCGTGCCACGCGAAACCCGTTTGCCGAGTAACGTACGCTGCTGTCGTACTTGAAGCGTGTCGAGACGGGCATGTAGCCCGCACCGTCCCGCCACGAGCCGCCGCGGATCACGCGGACCTGGCAATTCGGCTCGTCCCACGAGCGGCCGTCGGCAGGCGCATTCCGGTACGACGCGTGCCAGCAATCGCTGACCCATTCCCATACGCCGCCGCCCATGTCGTAGAAGCCGAGAGGATTGGCCGCGAACGAGCCGACGTTGTCCGGCGCCTCGGCACGCCACGGTGGGCCGCAGTCCTTGCAGTTTGCATTACCGGGGCGCATTTCGTTGCCCCACCAGAAGCGCGTCGCGGTACCGCCACGGGCCGCGAACTCCCATTCGGCCTCGGTCGGCAGCCGGTAAGACTTGCCGCTTATTTTCGACAGCCACTTCACGTACAGTTGCGCATCGTCCCAACTCAGGTCGCGCACCGGCGCGTTCGCGACCGTATTGCTGTCGTTGGGCAGGCGCGGGCAGGCGCCCGCATCGCGGCACGCGTTCCACTGCGCAACGGTCACCCCATACTTCGCCAGCGCGAAGGCATGATCGAGCGTCACGCGATGCGCGGGCTTTTCCGACGGATCGCCCGAATTGCTGCCCATCGCGAACGTTCCTGGACTGACCGCCAGCATGGCGGGGCATGCCGGGCAATCACGGATTTCATTGGCGGGCGTCGCGCCGCCTTTCTGCGGGGGGGCAGAGGTGGCCGCCGCGGCAGCCGGCGGCGGGGCTTTCGGCGCTGCTTTCGGCGGTAACCCAGGCGTGTGCGCAGGCTGCGCCGACGCCGGTGCCGGCGACGCTGTTTGAGCCGGCGCCGGAACGGGGGCGGGGGCCGGCGTGGAGCTTGCCGCCGGTGCGGGCGCGGACGCCGCGGGCGCCCTGGACGCGGCCGCGCGCAGTCGTGTGAGACGGGCCTGCGCCAACTGCGCGAAGCGGCCGTTCGGGTAGGTCTTCAGATAGGCTTCGTAGTCGCCCGCCTCCTTGCTGTCCTTGATCGACTCCCAGAACGTAATTTCGTACTGTTCGGCGCTGTCCTTCGGCATCACGCCCCGGCTAGCGAGCGCCACGACGCCGACGTCGGCCAACCGGTCGGATCGTTGCGCCGTGCCGCCGCCGGCCTGCGCCACGCCGGTTCCTGCGCGACGCGGCCCGGTGAACGCAAGCGTCGCTGCCGCGTCGGACAGGGAGGACGCGATCCACGGCATCTGCCGATGGCCGGTGGCGCGTTCGACCATCGCGCCCGCACGGTCGAACACCTGTGCGATACCGAGCCCCGGCAACGCGAGCGTCTGCAGCAGCGCCGCCGTGTAGACCCCATGCGTTGCGCCGTCGGCCGCGCCTTCGCCGGGCGCTGCCGCGTACGCGACGAGCGTATGCGGCGGCGGCTTGCGGGCCGCCACGTGACCGGCACCGGGAGGCGCGATCAGACAGGAATCCAGAATGATCAGATCAATCCGGTCGCCGGGTGGCCGCGACGTCGCATCGAGCACGGTTTGCAGGTCGATACCCGTTCGCGACAGGCTGGCCGGAGAGCCGACGTCGGCATCGACCGGCGCGAGCCATGTCGTTCCGCCGACGCTGGTGCCGTGGCCCGCAAAATAGACCAGCCCGGTACCGCTGGCCGCGCTGTGGCGTTCGAACGCGGCCAGCCCGTCGACCATTTGCTGCCGGGTAGCGTCGCGCAACGTGATGACGTCGAAGCCGAGCGCCTGCAGCGCGTCGCGCATCGCATCGGCGTCATGGACGGGATTGGCGAGCGGATGATCGCGATAGGCGCCGTTGCCGATCACGAGTGCGACGCGATGCGGTTCGACTGACCCGGCGCGTGCGGACGCTGTCGGCGGTGCGGGAAAAGCATGCAGGTCCTCGCCGGAGCAGGTGCTCGATGCCACCGAGATCGACGCAAACAGGCATGCGGGCAGGAGTATTCGCCACATGTTCAGCCCCCCCAGGGTGCGCCGTCGGACGAGGTGCCGAAGGCGGAGCGCAGCCAATGCCGGGTGTTCGGTCGCGGCGAGCGCAATGCGTGCTTGCGCCAGGCACGGGCGCGGCCGGGACACATTCCAAGATAGCACGTGCGATTGGCGGCGATCACCGGATCCACCCGTGGGTCCTGCAAAAAACAGACATGCATGCGCACGCATCGCGGCGGCCCGTCACCCTGGGACATCGTTATGTGTCTTCCTGTCGATTACGTCCTAAGCTGTTAGACACGCTCCACTGTCCGACGCCGCGCGCCGCCACCCACGCGAGGAGCAACACGATGCGAAGAAGGGCTACGTTGCTGGTTTTGGCCGCCACCGTCCTGGCGCCGAGAATCGCGTTCGGCGCCGGGCGTACGCCTTCGCCGCCCGGCGCCGAGGCGTACATCATCTGGCCGTCCGACGGTGCAACGATCACGGGCGGCAAGTTCTGGGTGCGCATGGGCCTGCGCAACATGGGCATCTGCCCGAAAGGCATCGAGCGGCCCAACGTGGGCCATCATCACCTGCTCATCGATACCGATCTCCCGCCGCTGGACCAGCCGATACCGTCGGACCGGAATCACCTCCATTACGGCGCCGGTCAGACCGAGGCGCGCATCGAGCTTCCACCCGGCAAGCACACGCTGCAGTTGCTGATGGGCGACCACGACCACGTGCCGCACGATCCGCCGGTGTACTCGAAGAAGATCACGATCACGGTCAAGTAGCGCGCCATGCCACGCCTGCCGCCCGAACCGGGAATTGCCGCCATGAACAAGCTCATCCTCTTCGCCGTTGCCGTGACGCTGCTATGGACGGGGGCGGCGACCGCGGAGACCAGCACGCATCCCCCGAAGGCCGTCGTCTACATCGGCTGGCCCAACGATGGCCAGGTGATGCCGGCCGGACGTTCGTTCCGGGTGTGGTTCGGCTTGCGCGACATGGGTGTCGCGCCGTCGCACGTGCAGTTTCCGAACACGGGCCACCATCACCTGCTGGTCGATACCGACCTGCCGCCGCTGGACCAGCCGATTCCATCCGACCGGAATCACCTGCATTTCGGCGCGGGCGAGACCGAGACCACGCTGGAGCTTCCGCCGGGCAAGCACACGCTGCAGCTGTTGATGGGCGACGCCAACCACGTGCCGCACAATCCCCCCATCTACTCGAAGAAAATCACGATCTACGTGAAGTGACGTCGCGCCCGCCGATCGACGATCGCGCGGCACACGCGCGCCCGCGTGAGCGGGCAAGCGCCGCACGGCAACGCTGCCGCCCGTTGCGCGAGTGTCGGTGCGTACCCGACATCCCGGGCCGGAACTGTCTGCAAAGACCCATCACGCAGCATTGATCCGGGTGCCGCGCACGCGGCGCCCCAATCCCCGTCCTGGTCGCCCGGACCCGCGTTCGCGAGCCGCGCCGGCAGGATTCCCGCCGATCCCGCGAGCGGCTGGCACGCCCCATGCGAGATGAGAGGCGAGCGTGCCACGCTGCAGCACCGACACCAACACATTCCACCGATCCCGCATCGTCGCCGCGTCTCTCTCAAGGAGTCGATCGTGAACACCCACCTGTCGCCGACTGCCACGCGCAACTGCCGCGGCCTCATGCGTTCGCTGGCCCGCATCGCCGGTTCCGCCGGCGCATGCGCGGCGTTGCTGTCCGGCTGCATGGACCTGAAGATGCCCGTCTACCAGCGCCCCGAGATGCCGGCCAAGACCACCTGGGCGCACGCGCACGGGCCGGTATCCGCGTCGGACGCGGTCAACGCCGAATGGTGGAAGAGTTTCGACGATCCGACGCTCGACGCGCTCATCGACAAGGCCATCGCGGGCAACGTCGATATCAAGGTGCTGGCGGCGCGCATCGGCGTCGCCGGCGCGCAGGTCGGCGAAGTCCAGGCGGGCGCGCTGCCGAGCGCCGACCTCGGCGCGGGCGTGGACTTCGAGAAGAACACGCATCAAACGCTGTCGAAGTCCTACAACCTCGGCAGCCAGGTGAACTGGGAGATCGACATCTGGGGCAAGGTCGAGAAAGGCGTGCAGGCGCAGAAGGCCGAATACCGCGCGACCGAAGCCGACTGGCGCGCGGGCTACCTGACGCTCGTCGCCGACGTGTCGAGCACGTATTTCCGGATCCTCCAGTTCGACGACCAGATCGAGCAGGAACAGCGCACGCTCGACAAGAACCGGCAGATCCTCGCGATCTATCAGTCGATGCTGGCGAACGGCGTCGCGCCGCAGACCGAAGTGCTGCGGCAGAGCGCGGAGATCAACGGGCTGGCGAACGAACTGATCGAACTGCACCGATCGCGCGACACGGCCGAGAACGCGCTCGCGACGCTGCTGGGCGTGCCGGCCGGCGAATTCAGGATGCCTGCCGGCCATCTCCGGCAGCGCGTCAAGCTGCCGGACGTGCCGATGGGGCTGCCCGCGCAACTGCTGGCGCGCCGGCCGGATGTCGTCGCCGCGCAGTATCGCGTGCTCGAATCGTATGACGAAGTGGGCGCGGCGAAGCTGGCGCAACTGCCGTCGATCAGCCTGACGGGGCGCGGCGGCACCGCGGCGTTCGCGCTGTCCGATCTCTTCAAGGCCTTCACGTTCAGCTTCCTGCCGAGCATCAACCTGCCGATGTTCGACCCGGGCGTGCGCGCGCACATCAAGACGACCGACGCACAGACCAAGGTCGCCGAGCAGCAGTACCGGCAGACCGTGTTCACCGCGTTCAAGGAGGTGGAAAATGCACTCGTCGATCTCGACGCGCACAAGCAGCAGCGCGTGCAGCTTCAGCAGCAGAGCGCGCGTTTGCGCACCGTCGCAGCGCAGGTCGAGGCGCAGCTCAAGGAAGGGCTCGTCTCGCAACTCGAGGTGCTCGAATCGGAACGCTCGGTGGCGTCCGCGGAACTCGCGCTGCTCGCCAATCATCAGCAGATTCTGAGCGACACGGTCACGCTCTACAAGGCGATCGGCGGCGGCTGGCGTGCGGTCGAAATCTCGAATGCCAGCAGCGAGCCGGCCGGCCACGCGATGCAATGAACACGCCAGCCCTGCGCAGCCGCGCGATCGGTGCCAGCCGATTGACTACCGCCATCCGTCGCCTAAACTTTTTTCACGATCGTGCCGCCACGTGCCTTGGCGGTGCGGCTTCACACAGGTGGTTCGAACGCGCGTCGCGTTTCCTGCGCCGCGTGCCCATTGGCGGGCGCATGTCGATCGTTGGCCGAATCATGGTTTCAGACGCCGCTTCGATTGCCGGGAAACAAGCCGCGCTCGACCGGCAGTTCGACATCGTGCTCAAGCCGGTTTCGCATCCGGAGCTGAGCGAGATCCGGATCGACAAGGCACTGTTCGCCGTCGGGCGGACGAACACGCCGTTCGCGTCCGCGCGGCCCGAGCTGGTGGCCGACCTGTCGCGCCGGCACGCGCGCATCTTCTTCGAAGGCAGCGCGGCCTATGTCGCCGATCTCGGCAGCAAGAACGGTACGGCCGTCAACGGTGTCGATGTCGGCGACAAGCCGCACCTGCTGCGCGACGGCGACGAACTGCGCTTCGCCGGCGCGCTGGCGTACCGCGCCGCGTTCGTGCCGCGCGCGACGCATCCGCCGGCGCGGCCGGCCGTCGTCACGCTGGCGCCGGAGCGCGGCGATCTCGGCCTGCAACCGGTCATCATTACCGCCTTTCCGTTCCTCGTGAGCAAGACCGACGACACGTTCGCCTGCTACCGGAACGCGTATCCGCACCAGGTCAACTATCTGTCGCGGCGTCATGCGCACATCTACGTGCAGGACGGCGACGTCTTCGTGGAAGACCTCGGCAGCACGAACGGCACGTTCGTCGACGGCCGGCGCCTCGACGAGCATGCGGTGCCGCTCGGCGACGGCGCGATGCTCGCGTTCGGCGGCGACCACTTCGTCTATCGCGTCGGCGTGCAGCGCGAGCCGGGGCCGGACTCCACCGTGACGGCCGCGTCGTCGCCCGGCGCCGCCGCGAATGCGGCCGCCGCGGACCCCGACCGGACCACCTTCGTCGATACCGCGCATTCGTTCCTCGACATCTTCTGCACGGTGCCGGCCGTCCAGCAGGACGACGAGGTCAACCCGCACGCCGCGCATGGCGCCGCCGAAACCGCGCATGACGCGCGCCACCGGCGCGGCAGGGTCGAAGTCTTCCTGTCGGAGCTGAGCGAGGCGTTCGGCGGCAGCGGGCACGTCAATTTGCGCCGGCTCGGCGGGTGGAGCGGCGGACTGCTCGCCGCGCTCGTCCTGCTGCTCGCGACGCTGTACTTCCGGGACGCGCCGCTGCGCGAGATGCACGCGCTGCTGGCACGTGGCGACACCGCGCAGGCGGCACAACTCGCCGACCGCCGTCTCGCGAGCGATCCGGAAGACCCGGCGTTCCGCGCACTGGGTACCGAGGCACTCGTCCGGTCGAAAGTACCGGACTGGATCGCCGCCATGAACGGGCGCGCCTTCGACCGTGCCCGTGCGGTCGTGCAGGACATGCGCACGCTGGCCCGCCATAACGCCGACGCACGGCCGCTCGTCGACGAAGTGGCGTGGATCGGCGAGCTGCAGGCGTTCGTCGCCGGTCGCGGCGGGTCGGAAGCGCCGATCCGCATCTATCGCGACGAAGCGCCGATCAAGGCCCTGACCGGCCGCTGGAACGATGACCCGGGTGCGCATCAGCGGCTGCTCGACCGGATTTCGTCATACGTTCCCGCGTTCGGCGTGCTGTATGCCGACGCGCTGAGTCAGCTGCGCCGGCTGCAAAGCGACAACTCGGTCTATGTGGCGGCGCTCGAGCGGTTGCAGCGCGCGATCGCGTCGGCACTCGACGACGACCGGCTCGACGCTCTCCCGGCGCTGCTCGCCGATGACGAGCAGCGCTATCCGCGCCTCGGCGGCCTCGACGCCGTGCGGGCCGATCTGCAGCAGTACCTGCAGTTCGAGAGCGACGCGCGGGCCGGCCACGGGCCGGCCGTACTGGAGCGCCTCAAGCAGTTCCGCTTCGCGACGCCGCAATTCGCCGCACATGTCGCGACGCTGGAACGGCTCGCTTCGTCGGGAGGGCGCGGTGAAGCTCGATAGTCTCCTCAGGCGCGCGCGGCAGGCGGCGCCGCCGGAGCCGCCGCGCTCGCTGGGCGAAGCGCTGGAGGATCACAGCGCCGAAGGGATCGCGATCCTGACGGCGCGGCCATGGCGGCTCACGCAGGCGACCATCATCGCGATGGTCGGGCTCGTCGTGTGTGCGCTGCTGTGGTCGTTCGTCGGCCGCGCCGATGTCATCGTGACGGCGCAGGGCGCGCTCGCGCCGGAGTCCGAGGTGCGCCGCATTTACGCGCCGGTCGACGGCGAGCTGGTGGACATCTATATCGCCGAAGGTCAGCCGGTCGAAAAGAACGACGTGATCGGCCGGATCAACGCGCGCGGCGCGATCGAGGCGGCGACCAACGCGCTCGATGCGCGCCTCAAGCTCGACGACGCCGAGCGCGAATGGAAACAGTTTCCGGACAAGAAGCAGTTGATGGAGCGCAAGGCCGACGCACTGAAGCAACAGATCGAGGTCGAAGAGCACCTGCACCAGAACCGCATTGCCGAAGGCACCAGCAAGCTCGCGCAATCGCAGCGTGCACAGATCGACGAAGCGCGCAGCAATATCGACAACGCCCGCCACGCCCTCGATCTCGCGAAGGACGAACAGGACAAGTACGCGCGCCTGTTCGCGCTGCCGGGCGGCGGCGGCGTGTCGCAGAGCCAGGCGGAACAGAAGCGCAGCGCGTACCTGCAGGCCCAGGACAGCTACCGCGTCGCGCAGGCGCGGCTCACGCAGCTCGAGGCGCAGCAGAGCCACGAATTCGCGCAGGCGAAGGCGCAGCTCGAAGGCAGCGGCGAGACGCTGACCGGGCTGCGCATCCAGTACGACGCGACGGTGCGCGACATCGCGAACACCGAAGAGAAGCTGCGCCTGCAGGTGCAGACGGCGCGCCTCGCCGCGGATGCCGCCGCGCGGATCCGCTTCGAGAACATCGACAAGGACAATTTCCTGCTCGTGCTGGCGCCCGTCTCCGGCGTGATCACCGATGTGACCACCACGCAGCCCGGCGACAAGATCCTCGCCAACACACCGCTCGGCAGCATCGCGCCGTCGGATGCGCGGCCGGTGGTGAAGGTCGCGATCGCGGAGCAGGACCGCGCCTTCCTTCATGAAGGCTTGCCCGTGAAGCTCAAGTTCAATGCGTTTCCGTATCAACGCTACGGCGTGATCGACGGCACGCTCGAATACATCTCGCCGGCGACGAAGCCGCAGGCGCAGACGAAGGAACCCGTCTACGAGGGCCGGGTGGCGCTCGTGCGCAACGCGTACACGATTGCCGGCACGACCTACCCGCTGCGCTACGGGATGACGGCCACGGCGGAAATCGTGGTGCGCGAGCGCCGCCTGATCGGGTTCGCGCTGGACCCGTTCAGGCAGATCGCGGGCTGACGGGACCGCCACGGCGCAGGGGCATGCAGGCACGCGGCGATGCAACGAGGCACCGGCGGCGCATCACGGCGCTCGCCGCTGACAGGATCAAGGGGAACGAGATGACGGCAATAGTGCGTATCGACGACGAGGTGATCGGCACCGACGACTTCATCCGCGTGCTGAAGCTCACCGGGCAGTTCGAGGGGCTCGTCGAACAGCAGGTTCGCGACCGGCTGACGGTGATCGCGGCGAGGAAGATGGGCATGCAGGTGACGCCGGAAGAAATCCAGGAGCGTGCCGACCAGTTCCGCCGCGTGCGCGGCCTGCACCGCGCCGCGGACATGAACCGCTACCTGGACGTGTTCGGCGTCAGTCTCGACGAGTTCGAGCGATTCATCACCGACACGCTGTACCAGGAAAAGACGCTCGACACGGTGTGCAGCGATGCGGCCGTCGAAGCGTACTTCAAGCTCAATTCGCCGAAGTTCGACAGCATCGAGGTCAGCCACATCGTGCTCGATTCCGAAGGCAAGGCGCGCGAGATGATGGCGCTCCTGGAGGACGACCCGGGCTGCTTCGGCGACATGGCGCGCGAGCATTCGATCGCCGACACGAGCGAGCGCGGCGGCGTGATCGGCAAGGTGCTGCGCGGCTCGCTGAAGACGGATATCGAGGCCAAGGTGTTCAACGCGCGCGTGGGCGACCTGCTCGGGCCGTTCGCGGCGCCCGACGGCGCGTTCTTCGAAATCTTCTCGGTGACCGCGAAACACCCGGCCGCGCTCGACGCCGACGTTGCGTCGGAGGTGCGCCGCCTGCTGCGCGAGGAGTGGCTCGCCGAGCGCGCGCAGGAACACATCATCGAGGCACGCTGATCACGGAGAACCGCATCGATGGACGCACAAGCCCCCGCCCCGGCCAGCACCCCGTCGCTCGCGGCGTTTCTCGCGTCGGTGGAGCCGCTGTCGCTCTTCTCGCACGACGAACTCGAGCGCATGGCCGCCCATGCGCAGGTGCGCACCTATGCGTTCGGCGACACCGTCTGCAATCGCGGTGAAGCGGCCGAGGGCCTGTATGTGCTGCGCTTCGGGTCGGTGCGCCTGATCGCGGACGAGCGCGGCAAGGAAACCAGCGTCGGCGTGCGCAAGGAACGCGAAGTGTTCGGTGAAATGGCGATGCTGCGCGACTACTGGCACGAAGTGTCGGTGCGCGCGTCGACCAGGACCGAGGTGCTGTGCATCCCGCGCAGCGCGATCGAGCCGATCGTGCGCGACAATCCCGCCGCGCAGTCGTTCGTGACGAGCTATGTCGCGATCAGCTCGGCCGGCGGTTTCGTGACGCGGCTGTTCGACCTGCGCGGCAAGCTGACGCGCGCCGAACTCGAGGAATACGTGTCGAGCGTCGGCGTGAAGCGCGTGGCGGCCGGCAAGGAGATCGTCCGGCAGGGGCCGGGCGGCGACCTCCGGCTGTATGTCGTGCGCCAGGGCGAGGTCAGCGTCTCGTGCCACGAGGACGGCAACGACTATCCGCTCGCGACGCTCGGCGCAGGCGAGATCTTCGGCGAGCGCGCGTGCCTGTTGCGGCAGGAACAGGCGGCGACCGTCACCGCCGTGACCGATACGCGCCTGCTCGTCATCCCGGAAAAGACCGTGCACTTCATGCTCGAGCGCAACCCGAAATTGCGCGAGGTGCTCGAGGAGCGCATTCGCTTCGTCGATCAGGAACTGAAGCGGCAGAAGAAGCTCGCCGAACGGCGCCGCCACCCGCTGCAGATCGATATCGGCGCCGACGCCGCGTTCGGCGAGCGCATGATCAAGCGTTTCGTGCTGGTCGAGCAGGCGGAGGAAATGGATTGCGGGGCGGCGTGCCTCGCGATGATCTGCCGTCACTACGGCGTCGCGATGACGCTCGGCAAGCTGCGCGATCTCGCGAACGTGACGACGCAGGGCGCGACGCTCGACAGTCTCGCTCGCACCGGCGAGGCGGTCGGCTTCGCGACGCGCGGCGTGCAGTGCACGTACGAGGCGCTGCTGGGGTTCGACCTGCCGTTCATCGTGCACTGGGAGGGATACCACTACGTCGTCGTGTACGGCGTGTCGAAGTCGTGGGTGCGGATCGCCGATCCGGCGCTCGGCTTCAGGAAGCTGAGCGTCGAGGCGTTCGAGCGCGGCTGGAGCGGCACCTGCCTGCTGTTTACCGCGAGCGGGCCCGCCGCTGCGCCGGCCGAGTCACGCTCGCCCTGGGTGCGCTTCATCGGCTATCTGCGCCCTTACCGGAAGATCCTCGCGCATCTGTTCCTCGCGACCTTCGTGATCCAGGTGCTGGGCGTCATACCGCCGCTCATCATCCAGAGCATCCTGGACGGGGTGGTCGTGCACCAGAACGTCAGCCTGCTGCACCTGCTGATTGCCGGGCTCGTCATTTCGCATGTGTTTACCCAGCTGATGACCACGATCCGTGCGCATCTTTCCAACTTCATGGTGCGCAGCCTCGACTTCGCGATGATGTCGCAGTTCTACAAACATACGATGTCGCTGCCTTATTCGTTCTTCGCTCGCCGCAAGAGCGGCGACGTGTTCGCGCGCTTCCAGGAAAACCAGACGATCCGGGCGTTCCTGACGGAGTCCACCGTGACCACCGCGCTCAATCTTCTGATGATCTTCATCTACTTCTCGATCATGTTTCTGTACAACGTGAAGATGACGCTGGTGCTGATCGCGTTCGTGATTCCGATCATGGCGCTCACGGCGCTCGCGACCCCGAAGCTGAAAGGCTATGCGCGCGAGGTGTTTGCCGCGTCCACCGATGCGAAGTCGCTGCTGATGGAGACGCTCGGCGGCGTCGAGACCGTGAAGGGCATGGGCATCGAGCGGTCGGTACGGCTGAAGTGGGAGCGCAAGTATGCGAAGGCGCTCGACGTCCAGTACCGTGCGCAGGCATTCAATATCGTGGTGGCGCTGTGCAGCCAGCTGCTGAATGCGGCGACCACCATCGTGATCCTGTGGGTCGGTGCGAACCTCGTGCTCGCGCATGAACTCAGCATTGGGCAACTGATCGCCTTCAATGCGTTCATGGGCAGCGTGCTGGCGCCGCTGATGGGACTCGTCGGCATGTGGAGCCTGATGAACGACGCGGCGGTGGCGATGGAACGGCTCGGCGACGTCCTCGACATCGCGCCCGAGCAGCAGCCGTCCGAACTGGCCTCGCGCGTGCTGCTGCCCGACCTGCAGGGCGACATCAGCTTCGATGGCGTGTACTTCCGCTATGGCGGCAACGAAACGCCTTACGTGCTCGAGAACATCAACTGCACGATCAAGCGCGGCGAGATGGTGGCCATCGTCGGGCGCAGCGGTTCGGGGAAAACCACGCTGGCGAAGCTGCTGGTGGGCTTCTATGCGCCCACCGACGGCAAGATCGTGGTCGACGGATACGACATGAGCGCGATCGACAAGGCGTACTACCGTGCGCAGATCGGCTATGTGATGCAGTCCAATCTGGTGTTTTCCGGATCGATTGCCGAGAACATCGCCTGCGGCGACACGAGCCCTGACTGGCGCCGCATGGAGGAGGTCGCACGGATGGCCGACGCGCACGCCTTCATCAGCAAATTGCCGCTCGGCTACGAGCAGGTGGTGGGCGAGCGCGGCGTGGGCCTGTCGGGCGGCCAGATCCAGCGGCTCTGCATCGCGCGCGCGCTGTATCACGACCCGCGCCTGCTCGTGTTCGACGAGGCGACGTCGTCGCTCGACACCCAGTCGGAGAGCAACATTCTCGCGAACATGCACGAAATCCTGCAAGGGCGCACGGCGGTGATCATCGCGCACCGGCTCAGCACCATCATGCGTGCCGACAAGATCCTCGTGCTGTACGAAGGCGCGATCGTCGAACAAGGCTCGCACGACGAACTGGTCGCCCTCCAGGGCATGTATTACCAGCTCGTGCAGAAACAGCTGGGTGCCGCATGAAACTCTT
Organism: Burkholderia sp. BCC1977; assembly: GCF_905339595.1. NCBI lineage: Bacteria > Pseudomonadati > Pseudomonadota > Betaproteobacteria > Burkholderiales > Burkholderiaceae > Burkholderia > Burkholderia sp. BCC1977. The sequence continues at coordinate 18,999 of NZ_CAJPGQ010000023.1, read as the reverse complement.
CGACCCGCACGGATTCGGCAACTCCGCGGTCTCGTATGCCGGCCTGCTCGAGAAGATCGAGATCCTGCGCTCGATGCTGCGCTGGGCCCCCAAGCTCGAGCGTGCCGACATCGAGAAGCTGCTCAATCAGGCGAACGTGCTGCGCGACGAAGTCATGCAGATGTCGCGCAAGGAGCGCTTCGTCGAGGCCGCCGTGGCCGCGCCGGAGGCGCCCGACGCCGCCGATACGCCGGAGGCGCCCGCGCCCGCGGCGCAACGACGCCGACAGGCGCTGATCGAGCGCAGCTTCATCTTCGAGGGCATTTTCGGCGACAACCCGAAGCTGCTCGCCGCGCTCGAAATCGCCGAAAAGGCCGCACCGACCGATCTGCCGGTGCTGATCGACGGCGAGAGCGGCACCGGCAAGGAACTGATGGCGAAAGTGATCCACGCGAACGGGGCGCGCGCCGACCGGCCCTACATCTCGGTGAACTGCGGCGCGATTCCCGACAACCTGCTCGAATCCGAGCTGTTCGGCCATCGGCGCGGCGCGTTCACCGGCGCGTCGAACGATCGCAAGGGCAAGTTCGAGAGCGCGCACACCGGAACGATCTTCCTCGACGAAATCGGCGAGCTGCCGCTGTCGGGCCAGGTCAAGCTGCTGCGCGTACTGGAATCGCACGAGATCCAGCGGGTCGGCTCGGATGAGCCGATCAGCGTCGATACGCGCATCGTCGCCGCCACCAACAAGAACCTGAGGCAATTGAGCGAGCAGGGGCTCTTTCGCGAGGATCTGTTCTACCGCCTGAGCGTCATTCATCTGACGTTGCCCGCCCTGCGCGAGCGTCGCGACGAAATCCCGCTCCTGCTCGCGTACTTCGGCGACGAGGCGGCAGGGGCACTGAAGCGCAGGCCCATCAAGACGACGCCGAAGCTGCGCGACTTCCTGCTGACATACGCGTATCCGGGCAACATTCGCGAGCTGCGCAACCTCGTCTACCGCCTGTCGTGCCTGGCCGGCGAGGTCGCGGATATCGAGCACCTGCCCGAGGACATCCGTCCGAAAGCGGTGTCGGCCGCCATTCGTGCGACCGATGACGGCACCTCGGGCAGGCCGATGTCGCTCAGCGACGCGAAACGTGCGGCGAGCGACGAGGCGGAGCGCGCGTTTCTCGAACGCGGGTTGCAGGAGACCGGCGGAACCGTGGCCGAACTGGCGCGCCGTTGCGAGATGAACCGGTCGCACCTGCAGATGCTGCTCAAGAAGCACGGCATCCGTTCGAAAGCGTTCCGTCATCAGGAACCCGCGACACCCGACAAGGACGCGTAGGCGTCACGCGCGTCCGCTCGATCAGTCAGCGTTGCACGGAAGGATTGGCGAGCGTCCGGTCCGACGCATCGGGATCGGACGCGCGGATCACGACCGCGGTGACGTTGTCCCGGCCGCCCTTGCGCAACGCGAGGGCGACGAGTTCGTCCGTCGCGCGCGCGCAATCGCCGCAGGCGAGCGCGGCCGAGATGTCGGCTTCGTCGATCTCGTTGCTCAGGCCGTCGCTGCACAACAGAAACATGTCGCCGTCGCAGACGTCGATGCGTCGTTCGTCGAGATGCAGCTGCTCGGCGGCGCCGACGGCGCGCGTGATCAGGTGCTGCGACGGGTGATGGCGCGCCTGTTGCGCGCTCAGGTGGCCCAGCGCCTGCAGTTCCACGACGTGGCTGTGGTCGAGCGTGAGCTGCGTCAGGTGCGCGTCGCGGTACAGGTAGATCCGGCTGTCTCCGGCCCACAGCCAGCCGCATTGACGGCCGCTCGCCAGCAGCACCGCCACCGTGCTGCCGATCATGCGCACGCCGCGCTGGACGGCCGATTCGCGCAAGTGCGCGTTGACGGCATCGAGCGCGGTCCGCGCTGCCTCGACGAAGTCCGCCAGCGTGGCCGGGGCGGCCAGCCGTTCCAGCGCTTGCACGATCATCCGGCTCGCGAGGTCGCCGGCCGAATGTCCGCCCATGCCGTCCGCGACGGCCCACAGGCCACGGTGCGGCAACGCGAGGCAATCGTCTTCGTTGATCTCGCGAACCCGGCCCACGTCAGTGCGTGACGCCGAAGTCCATTGCAGTTCTGCGCTCACGGCGCGCCATTCCTTTTCATCCAGGGACTGTTGATCCCGAAGCGGGCTTGCGAACCCGGGTTGCCGGTCGACTCGAGCCGGCGCTAGACGAGCCGGTTCCTGCCATCCGCGCCGACCCCGACCACGATGTTCGCGCCGGGCGCCGAGTTCGCGACGTCGATGTTCTGAATCTGGTTGAGGACCTGGTTCGCGTAGAACGTGTTGTACGTCTGATAGAGGTTGACGACCGGCCCGAACGCCGGAGCGGGCGGCGTGTAAGGCTGGATCCAGCCAAATACCCACGGCGCGCCTGCGCCGCGGATGAACGACATCGTCTTGCGGTCGATGTCGCGCTGCATGTGAAGGTCGGTAATGGCGAGCGTGGTCATGATGCGTCTCCGAATGGGGCTTGCCGACGAGCGGGGTACCCGATACGTGCAAACCTCGTGCCATGCGTGACACGACCCGCGTGCGTTGCCTTGCCGCGTGCGCCGATCCGCCGGGCGCCGCACGCGGCAAGGCAACGCGCCATCGACACGCGTTGCTTGCATCCTAGTGCGTCGCGGCCTCGTCCTGCAATGGTTGTACGCGAGCCAACAGTCGGGCCCACGAACGTGGCCGCGAAACCGACACGTGCTCCGGCACATGCAAACGGCTGCCGGGCGCGCCAACTGGTGCTGTCGCACCAACAAAATCTCCGGTGGATGGTTGGCCGCGCGGCGACAGTGCGGAACCCGGTTCGCCGGGCGTTTCCCGCCGAGCCTTGGCGCGACGGGCTGCGGGATTTTGGCACGCTTGATGCAGGTTAGTTGGCAACCGGCCGACCCTTGGGCAACACGGGCGGCCGCCAACCTGCAGACGGAGCCCGTCATGACACGCGACCTTCAACCAGTGAACAGCGCTGCGTCCCGCACGGCGGCTGGCGCTGCGGACGCAATCGCGCATGCGGCCTCGCTGCCCGGCGGCGTCGACGCACTGCCGCTCGGCGCGCACCTGGTTTCCGATCGCGCCGGCTACAGCCATCACGGCATCTACGTCGGCGACGGGCGCGTCGTCCACTACGCGGGGCTTTGTACGTCGCTGCATCGCGGCCCGATCGAGGAAGTCACGTTCGAACGCTTCGCGGCCGGTCACGCGGTTCGCGTCGTGCCGCATCCGCGCGCCACCTATGCGGGGCGCACCGCGGTGCTGCGCGCGCGTTCGCGTCTCGGCGAAAACCGCTACCGCCTGCTGACGAACAACTGCGAGCACCTCTGCACGTGGTGCCTGGAAGGCACGGGCCACAGCGAGCAGGTTCGCACCTGCGTCCTGCATCCGCGGACGGCGGTCCGGTTCGCGCTGGCCGTCTGCCGCGCGTTGCTCGTGGCGCGGCGTGCGGGCGGACGATGCGCGGCAGCCGCCATCGCCGCCGCATGAGCGACGTCCCGACGCGTTCGACATGGTCATCAGGGGGCTCAAATGAACGGAACCGAATCATCGCTTCGCATGCAGGTCGACAAGTGGCTCGCGCCGAGCGCGCGCGTGCCGGCGCGCATCGTGCGCTTCAGCCGCATGGCTGCGCAACGCCGGCGCTTCGTCTGTGTCGAGGCCGTGCATCCGGCCGGCACGATCGCGATCTTCTTCTTTCGTCACGACGACGGCTCATGGTGGGTGTTCCCGCCGGCCGACCGGCGGCCCGCGATGACGGCACGGGCGGCCTGACCGTGCACGCGCGGCCGGGCGGTGTGTCCGTCAGCGCAACAGTGTCGGACGCGCCGGGGATGCCGCCGCTGCGGCCGCCGGGGCACGCGTCGACGCGGCATCGCGGGCGTCGGTGTGCAGACAGGGGAAAGGTTGCGGCGCGAGCATCGTCTGATGCGCACGGACCCTCGCGCCACCGCTGATGGCGGCCATTGCCTGTCGGTCGAGGTCGACGCTTTCGGGAAGATCGTTGATGACGAGCACGCCCATGGTTGGCTCCGCGCAATCGGATGGAAGAAGGGCAGCCATGCAGCATCGTGCGATGCGCCGGCGTACCGGGAATCTGTCCAGTATAGGTTCGCCGCACGACCGCGCGCCCCGGAAAATGAATCGGCAGCGCGGGCGCGCGTGAACCGCGAAAACCTGCAGCCGGTTCGCAATGGATCTGCGTGAATTCTAGTTCCGGCACCGATTGCACAGGGCGTTACCGCAGACTAGTATGATTTGTTAGACATCCTGTCAGAAGGCCCGCGGCTGGTGCGGCGCGCAGCCGAATTCGTCTGACGATGACGTGGCGGCGAGCGCGTGTTCGATGGAGTCCGCTGCATCACCGACCGGTCGCGCTGCATGGGAACGTCATGGAGAGTCCTTGCCCTGGCGGCGCCATGAGGCGCCGAAGCGGGTCGGCAAGCTGAAGCTGAGTAGACGGCATACGAATGATGAGCTTTGCGCAGCTGATTCAGACATTCCAGAGCGGGACGCTGTCGCAGGACGCGTTCTTCTCGGAGATCGACCGGGTGCTGGCGACCGATCAGGTCGATTGCGCGCGGCTGCGCGAAGTGCTCGACCAGACGCAAACCACGCGGCCGCTGTCGGACGATATCTATGCGGAAGTGCTGAAGCGCCTCGAACGGTGTCGTGACCGAACGGCATCCGCGGGCGACGCAACCCGGATCCAGGAGAGTCCGCTTCGGCCGGAGGCGCGTCCAGGCAACCCGCCCGGGCCGTCGGGCGAAGCGATGTCCGTCGACAGCGAGCGCGTGAAAGGCATCGGCGATACGCTGAACGGGCGCTTCGTGCTGGAGGAATGCCTGGGCGTCGGCGGGATGGGTACCGTGTACAAGGCGCTCGACCTGCGCAAGCTGGAGGCGTCGGATCGCAAGCCGCATATCGCGATCAAGGTGCTCAATGTGCAGTTTCGCGGCCAGCCCACCTCGCTGATCGCGCTTCAGCGTGAAGCCCGCAAAGCGCAGACGCTCGCCCATCGCAACATCGTCACCGTCTACGACTTCGATCGGGACGGCCCGCTCGTCTACCTCACGATGGAGTATCTGTCAGGCCGGCCGCTCAGCAAGGTGCTGCGCGCGCCGGACTTCAAGGGCATGCCGCTCGATGCCGCGTTGCCGATCATCGCCGGCATGGGCCAGGCACTGGCCTACGCGCACGAGCGCGGCTTCGTCCACTGCGATTTCAAGCCCGCCAATGTGTTCCTCACCGACCGGGGCGAAGTGAAGGTGATCGACTTCGGGATTGCACGCGCGTTCCAGCGACGCGACGAGGATCCCGACGTGACCGTGTTCGACCCGGCGAGCCTTGGCGGCATCACGCCGGCCTACGCGAGCCCGGAGATGTTCGAGCATCTCGAGCCGGACCCGCGCGACGACGTCTACGCGCTTGCCTGCGTCACCTACGAATTGCTGACCGGACACCATCCGTTCAATCGGCTGTCGGCCAGCCAGGCGCGTCACGACCACTTGCGGCCCGAGCGTCATCCCGGCCTCGATCGCACGCAATGGCGAACCTTGAGCGCCGCGTTGTCGTTCGATCGCGCGGCGCGCACGCCCAGCGTCAACCTGTTCCTGGAAGGCATGGGCGTGCTCAAGCACCCCGTGCGCGCATCGGGCGTACGCGTGGGGGTCGCCGTGGGCGCTTGCACGGTGGCGGCGGTCGCCGTGCTCTGGTACGGCTACCAGGCGCTTACGCGCAGCGGCGACGGGCGCCCCGCCGCGGATACGGTCGCGCACGCGACTGCCGGCGCAGGGAACGGCGCGACGGCGAGCGCCGGTGCCGGCAGCGCGCCCGCGGCCGTCGCGAACGCCGTGCCCGCTGCTGCCAGCGCGCCGCCGCCGGCACCGGCGATCTCGCTGGCAGCCGTGATGGCGGCGCTGGCGCGCATACCGTGTGCGGCGCTGGATGCGTCGGTGCAGGATCACGTGCTGCAGGTGCGCGGTTATGCGGAAGCCGGGGTCGGCATCGGGCGCGTGCGAACCGCGCTCGGCGGCCTGGCGGGCGGGCAAGCGGCCAATCTCGACGTGCGTCCGGTCGATGCCCACGATTGCGAGGTCGTGAGCGCGCTTGCCCCGTACTGGCGGTCGAATCAGGCTTCGTCACACGCCGCGTCGATCCGCACGCGAGCGCCTGACGCGCATCTCGCGGAAGGCAACCCGCTGGTCATCGACATCACGACACCCGCTTACGACTCGTATGTGAACGTTGATTATTACGTGCTGAACGGGCATGTCGTGCATCTCGTGCCAAGCAGCCGCGAACGCGACAACCAGGCCCCGCCGAATTACGCCGCCACGATCGGCAGCATGGGCGAGTGGGTGATCGGCAAGCCTTTCGGGACCGAGTTGATCGTGCTCCTCGTCACGCCCGCGCCGCTGTTCGACGGGCTACGCCCTCCATCCGAGCCGCGCGCCGCCTATCTCGCGGCAATCGATCGGCAATTGAAGCTGTTCGAGGCCAAATACGGAGCGGGGCGCATCGCAGCCGATTTCATCCAGATCACGACGCATGCCAACGACAACTGATCGGCGGATTCGCTCCGGTCAGCGGCCCAGCGCTTCCGCCGCCTGGTGAATGGCCTGGCGGATGCGGGGAAACGTGCCGCACCGGCAGGCGATGTTCTTCATGGCCTCGTCGATCTGGTTGTCGTCGGGGCGAGGGCAGCGCATGAGCAGCGCGGTGGCGGCAATCAGCTGTGCGCTCTGGCAATAGCCGCATTGCACGACGTCGACGGCAAGCCACGCGTTCTTCAGCGCCCGCGCTTCAACGCCGTCCAGCCCTTCGACGGTGGTGATGCGCGCGCCGTTCAGCGTACCGACCGGGAGCTGGCACGCGGGCACGGCCTGATCGTTCAAGAGCACCGTGCAGGCACCGCAGATCCCGACGCCACAGCCGAACTTCGTGCCGGTCAGCTTCCGTTCGCACCGAATCACCCAGAGCAGCGGCGTGTCGGGCTCGCTGTCGAGGTGAGCGGTTTCCCCGTTGATACGGACTGACACCATCGGTCGCCTCCTTGCCCGGGCGGGCTCGGCTTGATGAGCGGCAGGGTGCGTTGACGCACGCCCGTGAGCGCATGCAGCGCGTTCGCCACGGCCGCCGCGATCGGCGGCGTGCCCGCTTCGCCGACACCGTGCGGCTCGGTTCCGCCGGCCACGACTTGCGTGACGATCTCGGGACAAGTCTCCATGTTGACCAGCGGATAGCTGTCGAAATAATGCTGCGAGACTTGCCCGTTCTCGATCGTGATCGCCTGCTCCAGCGCGGCCGACAACCCGAAAATGATGCCGCTTTCCATCTGCTGCTCGACCAGGTTCGGATTCACGGCCAGCCCGCAGTCGATCACGCAGACCACGCGCGTCACGCGAAAGCCGTCGCCTTCCTGCCGGACTTCGGCGACTTGCGCGACCACGCTGCCGAATGATTCGTGCATCGCCATGCCGCGTGCGTGCCGCGCGCCGGTCTTGTCACGCCATGCCGGCGGCGCACGCCAGCCGGATAGCGCGACGAGCGCCCGCAACACGGCCACATGGCGCTGGTGGGCCGGCTGCTTCAGCATGTCGAGGCGAAACTGGATCGGGTCTTTCCGTGCCAGCACCGCCATCTCGTCGATGAAGCTCTCGACGAAGAATGCCTGATGCGAGTGCCCGACGGAGCGCCAGTAGCCAACGGGAACCGGAAGCGCCACCGTATTGTGCTGGACCAGAATGTTCTCGCATTCATAGGGCAGGTCGAATGCGCCTTCCGCCGTGGTGGCGTCGGGCAGCCATTTCGCCGCGACGCTCGGCATGCCGAAGGTGCGCGGCATCGCCTGCGCGCTGACCGACTGGCTCGCCGAGATGCCTTTCCACGCGACCAGCCTGCCGCTCGCATCGATGGCGCCGCTGTATTTCGCCACGCAGGCCGGGCGGTAGAAGTCGTGCGTCATGTCCTGCGGGCGCGACCAGATCGTCTGTACGGGCCGCCCCTTCGCATGGCGCGCGATGGCGGCGGCCTGCGTGATGAAGTCGACCTCGAGCCGCCGGCCGAATGCCCCGCCGATCAATTGCTGGTTCACGACCACCTTGTCTTCGTCCAGGCCGAGCAGCGCGGCGACTGCCTTGCGTGCCACCATCGGCACCTGCGTGCCGCACCAGATCGTTGCCGCGTCGTCCTCGACCCGCACCGTGCAATTCATCGGTTCCAGCGGCCCGTGAGCCAGGTAGGGCACGTCGTACTGCGCGACGAACGGCTTCGCGCGGCCCAGCGCTGCGTCGGCGTCGCCGGCGGCGTAGAACACGTGGCGACCGTCATCGCCGTCGAGGGCACGCGTCAACGCCGTGCGGACATCTTCGGTATTCAGGCCGGCAGCCGCCCCGTGATCCCATGTGACCGGCAACCGGCATAACGTCCGCATGGCGATGAAGGGATTGTCGGCAATGACGGCAACGCCTCCCGTTCCGCCGTTGTATGGCTCGATCCTGAAGATGCCGGTCACGCCTTTCAGGCTGGCGACCCCGGACTGGTCGAAATCCAGCGCCTTTCCGCCGAGTGTCGGGCACATCGTGACGCTCGCATACAGGAGCTTGTCCGGCAGCACGTCGATGCCATAGCGCGCGCTGCCGTCGAGCTTCGAGTGCGCCTCGATGCGACCCAGCCGCTTCCCGACCAGCGTGAATGCTTTCGGGTCCTTCAGATCGACATGGGTCGGGCGCGGCACGTCCTGCGCGAGCTGGACCAGTTCGCCGTACGTCGCCGAGCGTCCCGACCGATGCAGCACGACGCCGGCTTTCGTCTCGCATTCGGCAACGGGCACGTGCCAGAGCTTCGCCGCGGCGCCGCACAACATGATGCGGGCCGTGGCGCCCGCCTCGCGCATGGGACCCCACAGATCGACCATGCTCGTCGATCCGCCCGTGACCATCGAACCCAGATAGCGTGCGCCATGCCGCACCAAAGCCGCCGCGCCGCGTGCGAGCAGGCTGTCATCATCGGCACGAAACGGAAGGCCGTCGGCCAGGGATTCACGGTCCTTGTAGATCGTGTCGAGCGGGGACATGACGATGCGGACCCGCGACCAGTCCGCATCCAGCTCGTCCGCCAGCAGCATGGCCGCGCCGGTGTGGATCCCCTGGCCCATTTCGGATTTGCTCATGACGATCGTCACGTCGTTAGCGGAACTGATCATCACCCAGCCGTTCAGCGGCACGTCGACGCGCGACATCTCCAGCTGCGCGGGTATCTCCAGCCGGTCGTCGGGACGCCACCATGCCCAGCCGACCACCAGCATGCCCGCCGCGCCCGCACTGCCCAGCAGGAAGTTTCTGCGCTTCAACATGATGTGGCCGCCGACATGGGTTGATCGCGTCACATGGCATCCGGCGAATCACGCCACGCGCCTCGACAATTCAATGTTTCAAACACAATCCGGCACTTCATTGCTGCTGCAATCACCTATATTAGTCACTGATCTCGGCAACTGAGAACCTGAATGTGAGGTTCGTTTGAAACAAGCGCTGAAGACGCTGCCTGCCGCGGCCGGATGGAGATGCGTGGCTTCCGGGACGCGAAGCGCATCGCGCCGACGGCTTCGAACGCACCGCCAACCGGAGGTCGTGGATGCTTGCCGATGAGGTTCACGCGTGGCTGCTTGATCTGCCGGCTCCGTGGCGAGAAGCGTTCAAGCGTCACGGTCTCGACCTGTCCGATTCGAGCACGCCCGAGGAGACGGCGCGTCGACTGAGCAGGCCGCTGCCGATCGATTGGGACGATCCCCGCCTTCATGATCTCTGCCCGGCCGCGACGCGCGCGATCGAGCCCGGCGACCCCGCGCGCAGTCTGCTCTATCACATGCTTGCACTGTCCGAGTGCCCGTCGCCGGATGCCGGCGTACGTCTCGAAGCCATCGATATGCTCGAGAACTACATCGATTCGCTGGCGCCGCTGCCGCCCGACTGGCAGGCGCTGGACATCGCGGTGCTGGCTTACCAGTACCGGCCGGCGCGCCGTACCGGACATCAGCAGCATGCGGACCGCGTGTTCTCGCGACTCGGCATTGCACGCAACGGCGACATCGACGCGAGCTATGACGAGCAGACCCGCAGCTTCGTGCCGCACGCGCCGGACGGAATCGAGCATGTCCGCGTGATGCCGGCGCGCTATGGCGCGTTTCTCGTGCGCCGGGTCACCGGCCCCGGCACGCTCGCACTGATCGAGGGCAGGCGAGCGGGCGACCAGCAGCGCACCTTCATCGAACCCGTGCGCAAGCTGTTTCCCGATGAATGCCTGCCCGGGCTCCGGTTGACGTTGCAGTACGGTCACCGCCATGTCGGCGAGAAGCTGAAGCGGGCCGTGGCGGCACGCTGGGGCGTGCGGCCGTCGCCGTCGGGCGATCTGGGCGGCGCGCCGTATGCGATCTGCTGCCAGGACACCGGCGCGGCACCGCCTGCCGGCGCGAGCGCACCGGCAGTCGCGCTGAAGCGTTCGGGCGCAGCCGTGCTGTTGATACCGGCCGCGCGACCGCTGATCGAGCCGGTGAACGCCGCCAACTTCGGGGTGCACGGCTTCGGCGTGCCGGCTCGATGGCGACTGGTGCCGCTCGCCAACCGGCGCTTCACGACGATGCGAATCATCACGAATCTGTGGAAGCTGGTGCTGGCCGCCATCGACGAGGTGCGGCAGCAATATTTTCCGCATTTCGCGCCCGCATGGCTGCGATTTCCCGAACCCCGCAATGCACCGGAATTCATCAACATCCGGCACAAGGCGCGTGAGGACGGCACCTACACGGATATGCGCGCACATCCCGTCGAGCGGCAGGCGTTTCTCGGGGAAGTCGGCAAAGGCGGCTATCACGCGCAGTTGTTTCTGGATCACTGCGCCGAAGGCGTCGTGACGATCCGTATCGGCGAGCTGGCGAAACACGCCGTGCTCCCGGCCTATTCGGTCGTTGCCGCGCCGGATTTCTATCCGTACGCCGACCAGGCGGAACTGCAGCGCTGGTTCACGGACCGGCGGATCGATCCGAAGTCGCAGTTCAGGAGCGGCTCGCCGATATCGCTCAGCGCCGAGCGTCTCCCGGTCAATCCCGATCACATCGATCCGTTCAGCAACACGCAGGCATTTTCGCGGCGTGACGGGACAGTGGCGGTTGCGTTCAGCCTGGCCGCGCGCGCGACGCGAAGGCGGGACAGGGACGTGCAGATGCCGCGCATGACCTCGTTCCTGTCGGACGCGTCGTCGGGTGTCTTTGCGCCCGGCTGGGACGTCACCTACGCGGGTAACCGGCGGGGTATCTTCCTCGCAACCTTCGGGTTGGGCAGCCCGTTCGCCGAAGATATCAAGCTGTGCGCGGCCTCCAACAGTTTCTGGCCCGCCGTGAGTCCCGATGCCTCCAGAACCTTCAATCGGACCGACGCGCCCACCGCGATCCCGATGCTCGACCATGAACTCGGCATGCATCCGGGTCATCCGCTGGTCACGCGCGGCGACGCGTCGAACACGCGGCGCGGATGGGACGGCGAATACGGCCCGTACCTGACACCCGACGGCAACGTGGATTACGCGGACATCGAACGCTCGGACTACGTCGCCAACGCGCTGCACGGCGAGATGCTGTACGGCGCATTCGAACATGTCGATTCGGCCGAGCTGATCCGGCGGATCAGTGCATTGCGCCATGCCGTCGCGGCATGCGACAACGGGCAAACGCCTTCGCATACGAAGCTGTGGCTGGTATCCGCACGGGCACTCTGCAATGCCGACGATTCGGACGCGGCGGACGCGGCGGACGTCGCCGGGCGCTATCGCTTTCTTTTCGTGCTTCCCGCGGATGATGCGACGCCGGCGCAGCACATGCCGGGACGATTGCGCGTGCGCTATGGGGAGGCGATCCGTTGCGACGCGACCGAGGCGCGGGTGATCGGGCACGTGCTGCGCTGCGCACCGGGGCCTGACGCGCTCGCACTTTACTGAGGGCACGCGATGGATGCGTTTGACGTGCTCGTCGTCGGCGACGGGCCTGCCGGATGTGCTGCGGCGATCACTGCCGCGAGAGCGGGCGGCAACGTGTGGATGCTGGGCCGCGGGCATTCGCGCGCGGCGCCGGAATGCATGTCCGGCGCCGCGCTCACGCTGCTCGATCGACTGGCGCCGAAGCTGGCCCGGCAACCGCATACATGGCTCGATGGCCGGGCTGATCCGCAGCGGGGACGTGCGGTCATCCGCGGCCGCCTCGACGACGGCTTGCGCGCCGAAGCGCTGGCTGCAGGCGTTCGCTATTCGCGCGCGCCCGCCGGTGGCCTGGCCGCGCTGGTCGAACACGGAGCGGTCATCGGCGTCACGCACGGCGACGGCGAGGTGGGCGCAAGCATCGTGATCGACGCGACCGGCATCAACGGATGGTTGCGTCGCGCAATTCGGCTCGACGTGGCGACCGACTCCTCGCGGTTCTGGCTTCGCCGCGGCTACGCGCGTGGGCACGGGGCACACGTCGGCACATACTGGGAAATCGCGCGTGGCGGCTGGTTATGGATGAGGGCGACGTCCGCGTTTCAGATCTGGACGTCGCTATCGACGCTGCGCGATGGCGCTATCGCGTGGCCGGTGGACACGGTGCCCGTCGGACCGGTGTGGCGCGAGTGCAGGCGCTGGCACTGCGTGCGACAGACCGCGGGGCCGGGCTATCTCGTGTGCGGCGATGCGGCGGGCTATCTCGACCCCGCGACAGGAGACGGCTTGCGTTTTGCCATCGCTTCCGGCCTGCGCGCGGGCGCAATGGCCGTCGAAGTTTCGCGTCATCCCGATCGGGCGAGCGCGCTGGCCGCGCTGTACTGCGACTGGGTGGCACAAAGCTACGCGCGCAACCGAGCCGTGCTGGCACAGAGTTACACGCACGCGGGGCTGGATATCGGATGGCGCGACGCAGCCCGTCGATCGGACTGCCAGCCGCTCGGCAGTTGATACGGCATGAATCACGGCTGCGCTTTTGCAGATGCAAGGAAGCCCGCCAGGAGACGGAACCCGGCGGGCTTGAAACACCGCGAGGACAACCCCGCGGCGGGCTGGAGAACCTGGCTACGACATTATCGAACACTGCCATCACGGCGAGGCAGCATGGCGAGCCTTACAGGCCCAGCTTCGCGATAACCTGGCCGCCGAGGTTGTTGATCGAGTTGGTCACGCTGGTGAGATCCTGGTGGGTCGATGCATCGACCTGGGTCACGGGGGCCGTGATGGTATTGGGGCTGGCGAACGAGAATCCGCCGCCGGTCGCGATGTTGTTGATGCCAGCGTTCTGGAACACGCTGCCACCGCTGACGGAAGCCATTTCCTTGCGGCTGAGTTCGTGGGTGTGGGACAGGTCGTTGATCGTCAGTGCGGACATGGTAAATCTCCTTGAGTTTGCTGCGGTTTGGAAGAGAGCACGTTTCGTTGCGCTCGCAGCTACAAATGCATGGGGCGTGCCAGCCTCGACTCATGTGCGCGTGAAGGGTGCTTAACCTCATGAAAACAAACGCGATTCCATCTGGTTCACGATGTTTCACCGCGCCCGTCGAGCAAGCTCGACGAACGACGATGTTGGGATCTTCCAAACAATTTCCGTGGCGGCTGTCTTATCTCAGCCAACAGGAAATGGCGCATGGCGCTTGCGATTCGCGTCGCGGGCATCGATGTGCCGCAGTAGCGGCGTGGGTGGGCCTGCGCGAAAAAGTCGCCAACGCGCTTGCGGTCGCGCACGGCACCCGGCAGTTGAGCGACACGCGCTTGCCGCCGGCAAACGCCGACGCGATGGTGCGCCGACGGGCGGGAGCAACCAGACTTGACGCCGGGATCGGAAGTCACATGCTTCGCACAACTGAATTCACCGCGTGCCTGCAGGACGACGGGACGCATCGGGAATACCGCGCCGATGACCAACGACGCATCGATGCAACCACCGCGCAGTTCGACGATGGGTGCCGTGACGCCATCAACCGCGACGAAGTGGAACGGATTCGCGTGCAGGGGAGGGAGGCTGGAAGCGCGTCGGGATCAGCCAGGCCGCCGATGGCGGTGGGCGGTGCTGCCGACGGGGCGTCGGAAAGTCTGCCTGTTGATGCGGGTTGCGTTTCGATCATGCAAGCAAGCCCGCCGAGGGACACGGCCCGGCGGGCTTTGAACGCCGCGAGGACAACCCCGCGGCGGGCTGGAGAACCTGGCTACGACATTATCGAACACTGCCATCACTGCGAGGAAGCATGGCGAGCCTTACAGGCCCAGCTTCGCGATAACCTGGCCGCCGAGGTTGTTGATCGAATTGGTCACGCTGGTGAGATCCAGGTGGGTCGACGCATCGACCTGGGTGACCGGGGCCGTGATGGTATTGGGGCTCGCGAACGAGAATCCGCCGCCGGTCGCGATGTTGTTGACGCCGAAGTTCTGGAACACGCTACCACCGCTGACGGAAGCCATTTCCTTGCGGCTGAGTTCGTGGGCGCGGGACAGGTCGTTGATCATCAGTGCGGACATGATAAATCTCCTAAGTTTGCTGCGGTTTGGAAGAGAGCACTTTTCGTTGCGCTCGCAGCTACAAACGCATGGGGCGTGCCAGCCCGCATCATGCCCGCGCGATGCGCCCTTAACGCACTGAAAACAAAGGGTATTTCATCGGGCCTCCGACAATTCGCCGGGTCCGCCGGGCAAGATCGACGAACGACGATGTCGGGTGTGTCCAAACAATTTCCCGGGAAGTTGTTTCGCTTCATCCAACACCAAGGCGGCCTGACGGGCCACAGCGACTTCGCCCCGTCCGGCATCGCGATGCCGTCGGAGATCCTGCGATTCGTCAGGTTTTTCGCATCGGAACCGTGGCGCACCTGCGTCAGGAGATCGTCGTCATGAGCGCGCTTGAATACGATGTCGTCGTAGTCGGGAGTGGCTTCGGGGGCGCGGTGGCGGCCTGCCGCCTCGCGGAGGCGGGATGGAGGGTGCTGGTGCTGGAGCGTGGTCGCCGCTGGACCCCGGGGACGTATCCGCGCGACGAGGCTGACCCGTGGCTTTGGAACCAGCAGAACCCGCAACGATTCCATGGCTGGGCCGACCTGCGGGTTTTTTCCAATATGTCGGTGGTGGCGGCCGCAGGCGTGGGCGGCGGGTCGCTGATCTACGCCAACGTCTCGGTCGAGGCCAAACCCGACGCCTTTGCGCATGGCTGGCCGCCGGAGATCACGTACGAGGCGCTCAAACCGTATTACCAGCGCGTGGGTTGGATGCTGTCGGTCCAGGAGGTGCCCGACAACCAGATCAGCGAACGCACCCGCTTGTTGCGCGACGCGGCCGACGCCTGCGGTTGGGGCGATCGGTATCGCAAGTTGCCGCTCGCCGTGTCGTTCTCGTCGACCTACGATCCGTCCTTGCCGGGTGCGCGCGACGACCGGCATTCTGTCCGGCACGTCAACGTGCATGGGGTATCGCAAGGCACGTGCGTACACTGCGGCAATTGCGACATCGGATGCCAGGTGTCGGCGAAGAACACCCTCGATCTCAACTATCTGGCCGTGGCCGAGCGCCATGGCGCAACCATCCTTGCGCTGCACGTCGTGCAAAAGCTCGAGCCCCTCGGCCAGGGATGGCGCGTGCATTTCAACGTCATCGATCCCGCCGCGGGCAGTTTCATGCCCGGAACCGTCACGGCGACCCGGGTGATCGTCAGCGCCGGATCGATCGGCAGCACCGAGTTGCTGCTCCGCTGCCGCGACGAGCATCGCACGCTGCCCGATCTATCGCCGCGGCTCGGCTGGGGCTGGGCCTTCAACGGCGACTTCGTGACGCCGGCCTTCTATGGCCACCGGAAGATCTCGCCGTCGCACGGCGTCACCATTTCCGCCGCGATCGACCTGCTCGACGGGACTGCCGACAATGGTCAGTCGTTGTTCGTGGAGGATGGCGGTGTGCCCAATCTTGCGCATGATTTCGTGCGCCGCCATCTGCAGCGCTCGCACCGCAGGGTGATGCGCGCGTTCTGGCGAGCCTTCGCGCGCCATTTCGATTGCGATGACCCGGTCGAGAACATGATGCCCTGGTTCGGCCAGGCGATCGATCCGGGGGACGGGCGCATGCGTCTCGGTCGCTGCTGGTTTGCGCCATGGCGACGCGTGTTGCGGCTCGACTGGTCGTACACCCGATCCCGGGCCGTGGTCGATGCGATGGTCGACACGCACCGCCGCCTGTCGGCTGCCACGGGCGGCGAACCTTTCGTCCCGCCGACATGGAGCGACTTCCACCGGCTGATCACGCCGCATCCGCTCGGTGGTTGCAACATGGGGCTCACGCGCGCGGATGGCGTGGTGAATGCTGACGGACAAGTATTCGGTTACGACGGGCTCTACGTGATGGACGGTGCGACGATCCCGCGTGCGCTCGGGCTGAATCCGTCGCGCACGATCGCCGCGCTGGCCGAGCGCAATGTCGCCGTGTTGCTTGGCCAGGGTTCAGCATAGATGTTCCGGACTGGCGACGGTCGAACTTGCGGTTACAAGGAAAGCGCGGGATCCGCATAGTGCGTGGGAACGCAACGGCAGGCCGCGGGCGCCGGACCGCGCCGCTTTTCTGACGATGCGAGACCTTGCGCGGGTCAAACTTGAAACGAGCGCCGAACGCATCAAGATCGGACCGGACACCTGCGCATACCGTGGGGCGGCTCTGCTTCCGCGAAGGGGCAAGCATTGCAGGAGGCAAACACCTATTGTTCGTCGCAAGACAGCGAGATATTGCTTCGACATGAGCCGTCCACACCAACGCCTCCAAAACCTGATGCGATAACAAAAATGGCTACTCCTGCTTACCCACGTGCAACTGGCATCGCTGTCGGGGTCGTCATCGCCCTGGCGCTCGTCACCGGTGGCTTCGTGATCGTCGGTCCTGGACAGCGTGGCGTGCTCATGACATGGGGGGCGGTGGCGCCCGGGGTGCTGGATCCTGATTTCCATCTGAAAATCCCGTTCGCGCAGTCGGTCGCCAAAATGGACGTCCAGGTTCAAAATTCGCAGGCTGCAGAGACTGCCGCGAGTCTCGATCTACAGGATGTAGCAACGACGGTGGCGACGAACTGGCACATTCTGCCGGCCGATGCAGAGTGGGTATACCAGCACATCGGAAACGAGGCCGCCCTGATCGACAAGATAATCAAGCCAGCGATCAGCAATTCCGTGAAAGCGGTGACCGCTCATTACAACGCCGAAGATTTGATTACACACCGCGATCACGTGCGGGGAGAAATCGAGACACAGATCACGGGCGAGCTCAAGCCATACCGACTTGTCGTCGACTCCGTGAACATCACCGATTTCCATTTCAGCACGCAGTTCGTGCAGGCAATCGAGCAGAAGCAGGTCGCTCAGCAGCGCGCTCAGCAGGCGCAATATGAATTGCAGAAAGCCAAGGTCCTTGCCGATCAAAAGATTGTCGAAGCACGCGCGCAGGCAGAAGCACAAAAACTGCTTCAGCAGACGATCACACCCGAGATCATTCAGCAGCAGGCAGTCGCCAAATGGGATGGTCATTTGCCCGAGGTGACCTCGAGCAGCGGTGTCCTGCCGATGCTGGGCAACCTCGGTGTCCTGAAAGCGGATCGATAGCAAGGGATCGTGCGCGAGGCCACCGATGATCGCTATCAACTTGTCCGGGAAATCGCGGTTACCACGGTAAGGAGCTATCCAAATGGGGCAGTGCCGTCGCATCTATTCGCGCTTCGTCCTCACGGGATCGATCGCCGGTCTGGCAATCCTGGCAGGCCCAGGCCACGCGCACGCCGAGGACAGTCCATCGAGCTTGCCGACCGCGTCCAAGCCATCGGAAAGAACGATCAACGTCTATGCGGTGTATGGCGACGGACGCGCGACCGAGGGGGGCGACATGCATTGGCGCGCCTACGAAGTCGGCTTCGGCGACGTCCTGAACGACTACCTGTCGGTCTACCTCGCGTATGTGAACGAGGGGCATCCCTCGGATCACCACCGTGACGGCTTCGCCGCCCTGGGTTCGTTTCGTTGGCCCGTCGGCAATCGCCTGGCGCTCGAATTGTCGGCGGGGCCGTATTTCAGCATGGACACGACCCATGTCAACAACGAGGTGCGCAATGAAAAGCGATGGGGCGTGCGTGCCTCGGCAGCGGTGCGGTATTACCTCGTTCCCAACCGCTTCTTCCTCAAGCTGCAGTACAACCACGTCCAGATGATCGACGGATTCAATTCCGACACGGTGCTCTTCGGCATCGGCTCGGATTTTGGCGGCGGTCCTGGTCCGGCATTGTCGGACGGCAAGACCCAGGTCAGCGTCTGGGCGGGGACGTCGCAGACGAACCGGCCCCAAGTGCCGATCGAAAAAGGGTATATGGTCGAAGTCAAGCGGCCGCTCGGGAATGCGTGGGCCTATTCGGCGAGCTTCGTCTACGAAGGCAACAATGGCGTCGCCGGCCGAAGAGGTGTGGCGGCGCAATTCTGGTACGTCGCGCCGATCCAGAGCAAATGGACGCTTTCGGCAGGTGCAGGTCCGTATCTCTCGCATGATCGGGACGAGGTCTCGAGCAAAACGAGACTCAATGCCTTGCTCAGCGCGCAGGTGACCTATCAGGTCACGAACGATTGGGCGGCGAGCTTGCGCTTCAATCGTGTCGCAACCGGCAACAACAAGGATCAGGACATGTTCATGGTCGGCCTGGCGCGCAATTTCTAGGGGCTTATTCTCACGCGCAGGCCATTCCATTTTTTTGTGCAATAGCCTGCGGCACGATTGATTGGCGTGGTTTCATCCATGCACCTTGATTGACAGGACAAAGGAACCGGCGGTCCGCGATTGGTAATCGCGACAAGACGCTTGAGCACGGTTGGTTCCGCAACGTGCTCGCGCTGGTGAGGCTGGAGTCAGAATTGTGAATGCAGGCGCGCTACGTTGCCATTTGAGTTGACATAATACGTATAATCAACATTTTTAA
>NZ_CAJPGQ010000022.1:0-120077 GCF_905339595.1 Burkholderia sp. BCC1977 | reverse complement strand
CTACGCGGGCCCGGAGGGGCGCTTCTGCCCGGCGGCCGTGTACGAGTTCGTGAAGAACGACGACGGCAGCGATCGCCTGGTGATCAACGCGCAGAACTGCGTGCACTGCAAGACCTGCGACATCAAGGACCCGACGCAGAACATCGTGTGGGTGACGCCGGAAGGCGGCGGCGGGCCGAATTACCCGAACATGTGACCGCCAGCGGCAGGACGACGACGGGGCTTCGCCATGCAAGCCGCGGCTTTCGCACTGTCTGAACCGTCCGCCCGACCCGCATCGCCCAACGCTCCGAAATGGCAGGGCCGCAGCGGGAAACATCGCGCATGTGCGAATCGGTCATCCTTCCCCCTTCCCCCGACGCGGCGCCGGCATACGGTCATGCAAATACGAAACCCGCGTGCAAGCGCCGTGCCGGTCAAGCCGACGTCAATCGGTCAATCGTCATCAACCCGCTTGTCGACCAGATAGCGCCCGCGCTCGATGCCCGCGCGCAGCGCCTCGTCCTCGGTCGGCCATTCGGGGCCGGCCGGTTCCGGCACGTCCTGCTCGATGCGTGTGCCGTCGACATACACCTGCACCTCGTCGCCCCACGCGCCGCGCGCGTTGCGCCGCGCCCACACGCGAATCTCGTGGCCGCGATACGGGTCGCGAACCTGGGCGTCCTGTTGGTCCTGTTGTTGCATGCCAGCCCCCTGTCCTTATCTGCAATGACGATGCAAAAAATGCGCGCCGCATGATCGCCGCACGCGCCGTCGGCCCCATGCGCATACGCCGTGCCCGATACCCACGGCACTCGTACAGTTCAAATCCCGCGCTGATTCACCCGCTTCGACAATGCCTCCGCGCTTTCCTTCCGCTCGCTGTACCGATCGACCAGATAGGGACCGACGTCGCGTGTCAGCAGCGTGAACTTGACCAGTTCCTCCATCACGTCGACGACCCGATCGTAGTAAGCCGACGGCTTCATCCGCCCCGCTTCGTCGAATTCCATGAACGCCTTCGCCACCGACGACTGGTTCGGGATCGTCAGCATGCGCATCCAGCGCCCGAGCACGCGCATCTGGTTCACCGCATTGAACGACTGCGAGCCGCCGCTGACCTGCATCACCGCGAGCGTCTTGCCCTGCGTCGGCCGCACCGCGCCGACCGACAGCGGAATCCAGTCGATCTGCGACTTCATGATGCCGGTCATCGCGCCATGGCGTTCCGGCGAGCACCACACCATCCCTTCGGACCACTGCGCGAGTTCGCGCAGTTCGACGACCTTCGGATGGCTCTCCGGTGCATCGTCCGGCAGCGGCAAGCCGCTCGGATTGAAGACGCGCACCTCGGCGCCCATCGCCGTGAGCAGGCGTTCGGCTTCCTCGACCAGCAAGCGGCTGAACGAACGCTCGCGCAGCGAGCCGTACAGCAGCAGGAAACGCGGCGGATGGCTGGACGGCGACGCCGGCCGCAAGCGGCTCGCGTCCGGCACACGGAACAGCTCGGGATCGAGTTGCGGCAGGTCGGTCAGTCGGTCGGTCATGAATGGACTCCGGGGTTGGTTCAAACGCGCTCGTACCAGCCCTTCGACCGGTTCACGATGCGCACCACGAGCAGCATCGCCGGCACTTCGATCAACACGCCGACGACGGTGGCAAGCGCCGCGCCGGAATGGAAACCGAACAGGCTGATCGCGGCCGCGACGGCAAGCTCGAAGAAATTGGATGCGCCGATCAGCGCGGACGGGCACGCGACGTCGTGCTTCTCGCCCACCGCGCGATTGAGCCAGTAAGCGAGCGCCGCATTGAAGAACACCTGGATCAGGATCGGCACCGCGAGCAGTGCGATCACCAGCGGCTGCTTCAGGATCGCCTCGCCCTGGAACGCGAACAGCAGCACGAGCGTCGCGAGCAGCGCGGCGATCGACCACGGGCCGATCTTCGCCATCGCGGCATCGAACGCGGCCAGCCCTTGCGCGAGCAGCCGCTTGCGCCAGATTTGCGCGAGGATCACCGGAATCACGATATAGAGGACAACGGACGTCAGGAGCGTCGCCCACGGCACGGTAATCGCGGACATCCCCAGCAGCAGGCCGACCAGCGGCGCGAACGCGATCACCATGATGCTGTCGTTCAGCGCGACCTGCGACAGCGTGAACAGCGGATCGCCGCCGGTCAGCCGGCTCCACACGAACACCATCGCCGTGCATGGCGCGGCGGCCAGCAGGATCAGGCCGGCGATGTAGCTGTCGAGCTGGTCCGCCGGCAGCATCGGCGCGAACAGCTGGCGGATGAACAGCCAGCCGAGCAAGGCCATCGAGAACGGCTTGACGAGCCAGTTCACGACCAGCGTGACGCCGATCCCCTTCACATGCCAGCGCACTTCATGCAGTGCGCCGAAGTCGACCTTCACGAGCATCGGCACGATCATCACCCAGATCAGCAGCCCGACCGGCAGGTTGACCTGCGCATACGCGATGCGGCCGATCCGCTGGAACAGGCCGGGTAGCACCTGGCCGAGCGCGATGCCGGCGACGATGCACAGCGCAACCCAGACCGTCAGGTAGCGTTCGAAGAAATTGATCGCGGGCTTGGCGACGGTGTGGCGAGGCGGGATGACGTTCGACGTATTCATGGCATGGCGTTCGGGACAGGAAACGCAGCGCGGCACACCGGTTCACGCGCGCCGCCGCGCGAGCGCTCAGCTTTGCGAAATGGCGATCAAGGCCGCCTGCAGTTCGGCGTCGCTCATGCGATCGAGCGGCAGCGCGAGCAGTTGCAGCATCCGGTAGCCGATCGCCTCGCGCGTCAGATCGAACGCGAGCCGCCTGCCTGCGTCGCCACCGTCGGCATTCGACGGATCGGCGTAGCCCCAGTGCACTTTCACCGGGCTGCCGGGCCAGTACGGGCACGCCTCCGCGGCCGCGCTGTCGCATACCGTGATGACGACGCGCATGTGCGGCGCGCCTGCGCCGACGAATTCGTCCCAGCTCTTGCTGCGGTATCCGGCAAGGTCGACGCCCGCGCGCGTCAGCGCATCCAGCGCGAACGGATTGAGCCGGCCGCTCGGCGCGCTGCCGGCGCTGTAGGCGCGCACGTCGCGGCCGAGTTTCGCGGCCCAGTGGTTGAGCATCCCCTCCGCGAGCACGCTGCGCGCGGAGTTGTGGGTACAGAGGATCAGGACGTTGGTGGTCATGGGCGGGCGCGTGCTTACGTCTGGCCGGAGCAGGAAGTCGAACAAGCGGAGGCCGGCGAGCATGGATTGCCGCCGCAGCAATTCTCGGTGAGGTAGCCGATGAGCCCGTTCATCGTCGCGAAGTTCGCGCAATAGAACACGAAACGGCCTTCCTGGCGGCTCGTGACGAGCTGCGCATGGGCCAGTTCCTTCAGATGAAATGACAGCGACGACGGCGGCACGTCGAGCAAAGTCGCGATCTGCCCGGCCGGCAAGCCCGACGGCCCGGCCTGCACGAGCGCACGGAAGACGGCGAGGCGCGACTCGTGCGCGAGGGCCGACAGAGCGGTGATGGTCTGGTTCGTTTCCATATTTCGATAATACTCGAAATATGGAAATGATGCGAGGGATGCCACGGCCTGCCCCCCTCACTACGTCACTACGTCACCGTCACGCGGCACGGTGCAAGCGCGAGCGCGTCCATTCGCGTGCCCCTCGTCACGGTTCGGAACGTCGGGTCACGCCCCCGCGAGCCGCGCTAGTCGCGTGCCGCAGGCCCCCGCCGGACGATCCCATCACCCGTCGACGTCCTCGACGACTCGCCCGCCGTACCGCTGAACGCGCTGCACGATCGTCAGCCCGTCGGCCGTCAGCGCGGGGCGCCTGCGCCCCGACGCATCCGGACGCATCACGATCAATCGTTGTTCGACCAGCGCGCGGACGTCGTCGCGGTCGGCCTGGATCTGCTCCGATGCACGATGCACCAGGAGCAGCACGGCAAGTTCATGGGCGGTCAGCATACGCCTCTCCTCCGTCGCCAGCGTGCCGCAGTATCTGACCGCGAGCCGTGCGACGCTCGCTGCAACGTTTTCAACCTGATCGCCGGGACGCCGCGTTCACTGCAGGCGACGCGCCGCATCGAGCATCGCGTCGGTCACTTCGACCGTCAGCGTCAGGTCCTCGCCGACGTCGGGCAACGTATCGAGCATGTCCTGCACGGTCTCGTGCAGCATCGCGTGCACGCGCATGCGCGCACCGTCGTCGAGGCCTGCGTAGCGCTCCATCGTGTTGCAGTCGAGCGCGAGCACGACCGAATGCCGTGCGGCACCGGGCGGCGCGTCGGACGCAAGCGACCACGCTGCATGAAACGTGATCCTGCCGTTGGCGACGTCGAGATGGACGATCGTATCGGGCTCGTCGCCATCGACCGCATCGCGGTCCAGCTCGGTGTCGTCGAAAGCGATCCGGGAAGGCGATTGCATCATGTGCTCCTGTGCAGTGGCGATGTGCCGGCTCCGGCCGGTGCGTCAGGGCGCGCGCAACGCGCGATCGACAGGACAGCCCCCGGCACGCTGCTGCGCCCTTGACCTGGCGGCCGGCATGGCTTTTCTCCTGTCGGCGGCATGCGCGAGCACCGCGAGTCGCGGGCCGCGCGCGGGTTCGGACGGTATCCTCATGCGGCGTCGCGCCGGCGCAGGTCGGCCGGCGGAATCTTCATCGCCTGGCGATACTTGGTCACCGTGCGACGCGCAAGCAGGATGCCGCGGCCCGCGAGGTTCTGCGCGAGCGTGACGTCGGACAGCGGAGCGGTGTGGCGCTCGGCCGCGATCATGTCGCGGATCAGCACCTTCGCGGCCGATGCCGAGCACACGCCCTTGCCGGCCGCTTCCAGCTTGCGCGGGAAGAAGTGCTTGAACTCGAACGTGCCGTTCGGCGTGGCCATGTACTTGTTGCCGGTCGCGCGCGACACCGTCGATTCGTGCAGGTCGAGTTCTTCCGCGATGTCGCGCAGCACGAGCGGCTTCATCGCGATCTCGCCGTAGCGGAAGAAATCGCGCTGCCGCGCGACGATGCATTCGCCGACGCGCCGGATCGTGTCGAAGCGCTTCTGCACGTTGCGGATCAGCCAGCGTGCTTCCTGCAACTGCTGGCCGAGCGGCGAATCGCGCTCGCCGCTCGACTGCGCGAACAGCGTCGCGTAGCGCTCGTGCAGCCGCGCGCGCGGCAGCACGGCCGGGTTGATCGTCACGATCCATTCGTCGCGCACCTGGCGCACGATCACGTCCGGCACCACGTAGTCGCCGCGCGTGCTGCCATAGTGGTTGCCGGGGCGCGGATCGAGCGCGCGCACCAGCGCGCACGCGGCCTGCATCGTCGGCTGGTTGCAGCCGACGCGCCGCTGGATCTCCGCCGTCTCGCGGCGCGCGAGCCGTTCGAGATGGTCGCGCGCGATCGCCTTCGCTTCCGCGAGCGCCGGCGTGCCGGCCGGAATCGCGTCGAGCTGCAGCAGCAGGCATTCGGACAGCGAGCGCGCGGCGATGCCCGGGCGGTCGAGCATCTGCACGAGCCGCAGCGCGACCGCGAGATCCTGTTCCGACAGCAGCCGCGCCGGATCGGCCGCGATCAGCAGCTCGGCCAGCTCCTGACGCAGGTAGCCGTCCTCGTCGAGCGCGTCGATCACGATGCGCGCGGCCTCGCGGTCGCGCTCGTTCAGCGGATAGAGGCGCAGCGCGTCGTGCAGCTGCTGGTGCAGCGACGGCTCGGCCGCCATCCATTCGCCGGGCGACAAATCGCTCGCGTCGTCGGCCTGGCGGCCCGCGCCGCGCGGCGCCGGGGCAGCCGTGTACGACACGTCGCCATCCAGCGGACGCACTTCCTCGCGCTCGGGCGGCGGTTCGGGCGGTGCGGCTTCGGCCACAGGTTCGGGCGCGTCGGCGGCTTCATCGTCGCCCTGCCCATCTTCGAGAAACGGATTCGAGTCGAGCGCCTGCCGCAGTTCCTGCTGGAATTCGAGCGAAGACAACTGCAGCAGGCGAAGCGACTGCTGAAGCCTCGGCGTGAGTGCCAGATGCTGTCGCATCTGGAGCGCAAGCGTGACGGACATCGATGCCCTCCTGACGGTGTGCGGAATGCGTACAGGAGAATCCAAGCAGCTTCCGCGCCAGGGGGGTTAAGCACCGTCCGTCGCGGGTTTCGCGGGTTCATACCCTGTCCGCGGTTGCCCCGGGCAGCGCCTTTTTACAAGCGCCGGCAACTTGGGGGCACGAAATTCGCATCGCGCGAATGCGTCGTCGCACGGGGACGTCGACGCGCGGCGTCCGTGCATCGTGCCGCGCGTCAGTACTGCATCGGCGGCGGCGAGCCCGGCAGCGGCGACGCGCCCTGTACGCCGTTCGGCCCCGGCGGCGGCACGTCGGCGGGCTCGCCGCCGGTCGCGCCCGCCGGCAGCGTGTTGTACGGCGACGGTCGCGTGTCGTAGCGCGTATTCGCGTCCGGCATCGTCGTGGTCGGTGACGCGCCATGTCCGTCCGGCGGTGCCGGCGGTGCGCCGCGCGTGCCGTAGGTGGCCCGCGGTTGCGTGCATGCACCCAGCGCGCACGCCGCGGCCAACGCACAGGCGCCCACGCGGATCGTCTGGATCGGTTTCATGGAATCCTCCGTGAAATCGGTGGCACCGGGCCGGCCGTGGCGACTCGGCTCAGAGCCGATTGAAGTGAAAATCGCCCGCATACGCGGTCGGCGCGCGGCGCGCCATCATCGTGTCGAATTCGGCCGCGACCCGCGTCAGTGAGCCGCGTTGCCGCTCGACAGCGGCCTGTTCGAGCGCAGCGAACGCGTCGGTGTCGAACGTGACGGTCAGCGACGCCTGACGGCCGTCGACGCGGAAAACGAAATGCAGTGCGCCGGCCGGCTGCTCCTCGACCTGGAACGGCATCGCGCGCGCCTCGAAATGGCGGCCGAGCGTCTCGGCCACGTCGCGCAACAGGCCGGGTTTCACGCTGATGCTCATGGTGGGCCCTCCGGGGACGGAATGGATGCCGCCGGCGGCACGCCCGTCGGCGGGACGTAGATCGGCGGTTCCCGCGTCGGCGGCTCGCGCTCCGGCGGCGGATGCGCGGGCGGGTCGCCCTCCGGATCGTGATACGGTTGGGGCACGCCGGGCGGCAGGTCGTCCGGTGCGGGCGGCTCGGGGTCCGGTTCGATGTCGGGTATCGGCGGTTCGGGCCGGTGCAGCGACCGGGCGGGGTCTCGATTCATGGGCATGCTGTCGTTCCGTTGTCCTGACGGGATCGGATCGGTTGCGCGGCGTGCAGGTGCCGCTCGATGGTCCACGCATGTCAGCGCCGCAAGCTACGTGCCACGCCGACGCGCCGCCGTCCCGTGCGCCGAGGCGCGGCCGCACATGCCGCCGTGCGGGGCGCCGTGCCTTCGCTACACCACCCGCTGCAATTCTTTCAATGCCAGCGCGCTAACCTTCGTATGCGGCCATCACGAGCCACAGCTCGCGGCCGTCGTCGCGCACCCGCGCCGCGAGCGCATACGGATCGGCCGGCTCGCACGCGCACTGCAGCGCGAACCGCGCCGGCTCGACCGAGCCGAACGTCTCGTCGCCGAGCGGCCGCACGTCGGCCTTGCCTTCGAACATCCGGCGATCGGGCCGGTAGATCAGCGGCTCCTGTTTCCACGCGCTGAAATGACTCTTCACCGAATCGAAGCCGCCGCCACAGACGTTCACTTCATAGCGCACCCCTGGCCGCCGTTTCGGAATCTTCATCGTGCCTCCCGCGTCGTGTGCGTGTGCGTGTGCGTGCGGCGTGCATCGCCGCGCCGCGCGTTGTCGTCGTCACTCGCGCAAGCGGCAAATCGCGTGCCTCCTGCACGCGGCGGGCACGGCCGTTGCGCGCTTGCCACGTCATCGTCACCGACACGGAGGCTGGCCATGAAGGATTCGACCCGGACCGGGCACGACGCGCCGGCGCACGAACCGCACCGCGATCCGTCGCCCCCGCTGAAGCACCAGGACCAGACGAAGACGCGCCGTTCGGCGCGCCACATCGACGAGCGGCGCGAGGACACCTCCCCTGCAAGCGACCCGCCCGCAACCGGCCGCATCACGCGCATCGAGCCCGACACACCGCCGGGCACGCACGACGACGGCCCGTGGCAGGCTCCCGCCAAACGCCGCGACGAATGACGTCCAACGCGAGCCGGACGGCACGCCGCTTGCTGGCTCCCGTACGGCCCGGACCCCAACCCGCAAGGAGGACTTCATGCATCGCGTCAACGAAATCATGTCGCAGAACGTCGTGTGCATCGCGCCGACCGACTCGATCCGCCATGCGGCGCAACTGATGGCGCGCCACGACATCGGCGCGCTGCCCGTCTGTGACAACGACCGGCTGATCGGCATGATCACGGACCGCGACCTCGCGGTGCGCGCGATCTCGACCGGCAAGCCGCCGGAAACGCGGGTCCACGACGTCGCGTCGGGCCCGGTCGAGTGGTGTTTCGAGGACGATCCGCTGGACGAGATCCAGCACTACATGGCCGACGCACAGTTGCGCCGGCTGCCCGTCGTCGATCACGACAAGCGCCTCGTCGGCATGCTGTCGCTCGCGGACATCGCGACGCGCACGGCCGGCCCCGCGCGCGACAACGTCGCGAACACGCTCGAAGGCGTGTCGCAACCGAAGCAGACGTGACGGGGCGATCCCGGCCCCGCCCCGACCACCCGCGCGACCCGCGGCGCCCGCCCCGAGGCACGGTCGCGCGCCACGCAGTCAGGAGGACA
The DNA here is from genome assembly GCF_905339595.1 of Burkholderia sp. BCC1977. Classification (NCBI taxonomy): domain Bacteria; kingdom Pseudomonadati; phylum Pseudomonadota; class Betaproteobacteria; order Burkholderiales; family Burkholderiaceae; genus Burkholderia; species Burkholderia sp. BCC1977. The sequence continues at coordinate 111,348 of NZ_CAJPGQ010000022.1, read as the reverse complement.
TCCATGCAGACTCCCGATCAAGGACAGACGCGCATCGTCGGCAAGGGCGCGGCGACGGCGGCCGGCCCCGGCCCCGACGTGATGGCGGCCGACACGCTCGAGGGCAACAAGGTCTACACGACCGATGGCGACGACGTCGGCAAGATCAAGAACATCATGCTCGACGTGCGCTCGGGCCGCATCGCATACGCCGTGCTGTCGAGCGGCGGCCTGCTCGGCATCGGCGACAAGCTGCTCGCGATTCCATGGAGCGCGCTCACGCTCGACACCGAACGCAAGTGTTTCCTGCTGCCGGTATCGTCCGACCGGATTCGCAGCGCGCCGGGCTTCGACAAGCATCACTGGCCCGCGATGGCCGACCCGCAATGGGCCGAACCGCTGCACGCGTTCTACGGCAGCACGCCGTACTGGCGCGCCGGCGACGAGCTCGGGCTGACCGACCCGACCGAGGAACTCAACGATCCGCGCACGCGCGATCGGCATTGATCGCGAGAACCGCTGCGGCCTCAATCCGGCTTTTCCGCTTCGTCTTCCAGTTGCGCGAGCCGGTTGTAGATCGTCTTCAGGCTGACGTCGAGCACCTCGGCCGCCTGCGCCTTCACGCCGCCGCATTGCGCGATCGTACCGAGGATCAACCGCCGGTCGACTTCCTCGAGCGACGTGCCGAACGGCACCGTCACGCGATCCTCGTGAGCATCGGCCAGGTTCGACAGTTCGTCCATGATCGGCGGCGGCAGCGTCTCGATGACGTCGGTGTCGCTGAAGATGCTCGCGCGCTGCACGAAGTTGCGCAACTCGCGCACGTTGCCGGGCCACGCATAGGTCTTCAGCGCTTCACGGGCGGCCGGCGCGAACCGCAGGTCGCGGCCGGTCTCCTCGTTGTAGCGCTGCAGAAACGCGTCGGCGAGCATCGGAATGTCGTCGCCGCGCTCGCGCAGCAGCGGCAGCCTAACCGGAAACACGTTGATCCGGTGATACAGGTCCGGCCGCAGCTTGCCGTCCGCCATCGCCGCTTCCGGATCGCAGTTGGTCGCGGCGACGATGCGCACGTCGACGTCGATTTCGCGCGTCGAGCCGAGCCGCGTGAGCCGCCCGGTTTCGAGCACGCGCAACAGCTTGACCTGCGATTCGACCGGCATCTCGGTGATTTCGTCGAGGAACAGCGTGCCGCCGTCCGCGCGTTCGAAGAAGCCCTTGTGCTGACGCTCGGCACCGGTGAAGCTGCCGCGGTCGTGACCGAACATTTCGCTTTCGACGAGGTTCGCGGCGATCGCGCCGCAGTTCACCGCGAGGAACGGGCCGCGGCGGCGCAGGCTCAGGTCGTGGACCGTCTGCGCGGCGAGTTCCTTGCCGGTGCCCGATTCGCCCGTCAGCAGCACGGAGGCTTCGGTCCGCGCGACGCGACCGATCGCGTCGTAGACGGCCTGCATCGCGGGCGAGATGCCGAGCATCCGGCCGAAGCGACCGAGGCGCTGCAGTTCCGAACGCAGCTCGGCAATCTCTTCGTGCAGCGCGGTCGTGCGCGGCACGCGCGCGAAAATGCTGTTCAGCCGCTGCATGTTGAGCGGCTTCACCAGATAGTCGGTCGCGCCGCGCCGCAATGCATCGATCGCGGTTTCGAGACTCGCGTGACCGGTCGTCAACACCATTTCGCAGTGCCCGCGTTTCGGCAGTGCGTCGAACAGATCCATCCCGTTGCCGTCCGGCAGCACGAGATCGCACAGCACGAGATCGGGAGGGTGCATCAACACGCGCGTACGCGCTTCCTCGAGCGTCGCGGCCGTGTCGCATGTCAGTTGCTGCGCTTGCGCAAGCGTCGCGAGCATCGTTCGTGTATCGGCATCGTCTTCGACGATCAGCACATAAGGCATCGAAGCTCCTTGTGATGCGGCCCGGCATAAGCAATGGCGAACCCGCCGCGGGCACGCGATGCGGGGTGCGACACCGCGCGTTCGGCGACACGCCCGCACGCTACCCGAGCGAGCGGCCGGGCTGTTCGACCGGGACCAACAAGTGCTTAGCAGTATAGAAGAAGCGTGTCGTGCATTCGCGGATCATCGAATAAATCTATCCATCCGCGGGGGTCGCATTGCGAGATTCAATCTCCGGCGATCGATGTCGACAGGATGTTTTTTACGCGAAAAGCGTGGTGTTCCGCGCCGTTTCTTCACCTTGTCTCGACCCAATCGGTCAAAACCGCACGTGATGGCGTGGTCGTCAACCGGTTGCCGCGTCGTCGCCGTCGCGCGCGTGCGAGATCGCTTCGACGAGTTTCAGTTCATCGTCGATCGACAGCGTCGTGTCGGTGACTTCGCCGCCGAGCGGCGCGAACGCGGCGATCAGCGCATCGTCCACCGGCCGCTCGTGCGATGCGCCGAGTGCCGTTTCGATGCGTGCGATCGCGCGGCCGATCAGCGATCCGGACGCCGCATGGCCGGGATCGATCGGGTGCGTGCGCAACTGCCCGTCGGCCGCGCATTCGACGATCACGACACCCTCCAGCGACACGACGGCGCGCTCGCGCAACGTCGCCAGTTCGGCAGCCGCACGCCGAGCCGTGTCGAGATCGGGATAGGACACCACGATCAACGTGTTCATCGGTCGCTCCCTCGAATCAATTTCCCCGTCGGCGCGCGTCGCAGTCAATGCAACCCGAATGCCGCCTTCCGGCTCGCGCCGATCATCCGCAGCGCGATCGCCGCGCGAATCATCCCCGTCAGGCGCTGCGAGTCGGCCGTTACACGCGGCGACAGGTCGTGGCCGATGAACGGCGCGGCCAGCAGCGCCGTGGTCGGCAGCACGAGGAACGCGACGAACGCGAACGCAAGCGTCCGGCCGCTCGAGAACGCCGTGTGGCCGGGCACGATCATCGTCGCGATCGTGCCGGGGCCGGCCAACGGCGGCATCGTCAGCGGATCAAGCGCGATGCCGTCGGCGGATGCCGGATCCGCGTTCACGCGTGCGTCGCGCCCTGCTGCTCGAGCGCCGCTTCCGCGCGCAGGCAGTCGAGATCGCGGCCGATCGTCGCGACCGCGAGCCGTGCATTACCGCGCCAGTACGTCACCGAACCGTCATGCGCGCGCAGGTCGCCGTCGATCTCGACGCGATCCCATTGCGCCGCGTGTCCCACATAGCGGACCGTCAGGTCGTAGTGCTGGCTCCAGAAGAACGGCACCGCGTCGAACGGCCGCTGCTGGCCGAGCATGTTGCGCGCCGCGGCGATCCCCTGCCGCTCAGCGACGACCCAGTGCTCGACGCGAATGCGTTCGCCCGTCAACGGATCGGGCCAGCGCGCGATGTCGCCGGCCGCGTAGATGTCCGGTGCGCTCGTCCGCAGGAAACGGTCGACCGTCACGCCGCGATCGACGGCCAGCCCCGCGTCCTGTGCGAGCGCAATGTTCGGATGCACGCCGATGCCGACCACCACGACGTCGGCCGGCAACACGTCGCCGTTCGACAGCGTCACGCTGTCCGGCGCGATCTGCGTGGGCGTCGCGCCGAGATGGAATGCCACGCCGTGCGCTTCGTGCAGCGCGCGGATCGTGTCGCCGAGCGCTTCGCCGAGCACGTGCGCCATCGGCTGCGCATCGGGCGCGACCACCTGCACGTCGAGCCCGCGCGTGCGCAGCGCGGCGGCCGCTTCGAGGCCGATGAAGCTCGCGCCGACCACGACGCAGCGCTGCGCCGTCTTCAGCTTGCCGATCAGCGCATCGCAGTCGGCGCGCGAGCGCAGCACGCACACGTGCGGCAGATCCGCACCCGGCACGGTCAGCCGGTTCGGCTCGGCGCCGGTCGCGAGCAGCAGCGCGCCGTAGCCGACGCGGCTCCCGTCCGCGAGCTCGACCGCGTGCTGCGCGGGATCGATCCGCGCGACGCGCGTGCCGCAGCGCACGTCGATGCGTTGGTCGGTATAGAACGAGGCCCCGCGCAGCGGCAACCAGTCTGCTTCGGCGGTGCCGGCCAGATAGTCCTTCGACAGGTTCGGCCGGTCGTACGGCGGCTCGCTGTCCGCGCTCAGCAGCGTGATCGCGTGCGGATAGCCTTCCTGTCGCAGCGTCACGGCCGCCGCGATCGCGGCCGCGCCGCCGCCGACGATCACCACCGATTCGGGCAGGCCGGCCGCGTTCAACGCGGGCGGCGATGCGGCGGGCCGCGCATCGAGCACGACCGCGCGGCCGTCGCGCCGCTCGACGCGCCAGCACGTCAGGCCGTCGAGCGCCGGCGCGCGCAGCAGTTCGCCGGTGCGCAAGCAGAACGCCGCGTGATGCCACGGGCAGCGAATCGTATCGCCGACCAGCAGCCCGTCGGCGAGCGGTGCGCCGTAGTGCGGGCATTGCGCGCCCACGGCAAACAGTTCGTCGGCGCGGCGCACCAGCAGCACCGTTGCGTCGCCGACCTGGCCCTCGATCATCGCGCCGTCGGCGATGTCGTCGAGCGCGATGCCCTGCGCGAGATCGGGACGTGAAGACGCGGCGTCGCTTCCGGACATGGTGTGACTCCCGGGATGTGGGGTAACGATCCCATTATCGGCGTCCTGCCTGAAAAGAACAGGTACGGACACCCCGCAGCGCACGCAAACGCGGACTGTGGCTTGCACGCGATCCACGTCCGGCGTAGAACCTCATTGACGTTGCGGCGCAACACGCCCGATGCAGATATGCACATGTGCGGATATCCGACGAGCGGGGCAATCCGCATGCCGCGCCCACCCTTTCACGGAGATGCGCATCGCGTCCAGCAGATTCACGGTGACGGGCTCCTCGGGCGGGCGGACCGGAATGCCACGCGCACGACGGCGATCACCGCATCGAATCAATCGATCTGTATAACGAAATGAATTACCGAACCGAAGCCCCTCATCGATCGGGCACGCACCCGCATTACCGACGCGTCCGCGCATCCTCCTCGACATCGTCGACTTCCGCCGGAAAGCGATGCTGACCGAAGCTGAGGATCAGCACGCCGACCGCGAGCAGCACGATCCCGAACGTGGTCATCAGCATCCGCTCGGGGCTGTCGGTCGCGCCGCGCAGGATCAGGTCGCGCGCGAGCGACGTCATCGCGATGAACAGCGGAAAGCGCACCGGCAGCCGGCCAAGCCGCAGGTAACGCACGTCCATCGCGAGCACTTCGAGATAGAGAAACATCAGCAGCAGGTCGGTCAGCGACACCTCGCCCGCGAGCACGACCTTCCACGCTTCCTGCGTCATCGCGAACGCGGTCGCGAGACCGATCACGATCAGCCCGGCCAGCTCGGCCGCGTGGAGGAAGTGTCCGAAGCGGCGGCGGATGCGCTCGGCGGCCGTATCGGCGGAAACAGTGGACGTATTCAAGGCGATGACCGGTGCAATGACGGTTGTGCCGCGATCGACGCTCCGTCGACGCGGCGGAGGGTGTCGGGCGGCGGAAAGCCCGCGACGCGCTCATCGCGAACGGTTGCGCACGCATCGGCCGCGGCGGCGGCCTGCGCGACCGCGGACAGCGTCCGCCGGCAGCACGCGTGGAACGCGACACCGGCATCGGTGCACGCCACGTCGTCGCCCGCGCGGCCCAGCAACAGCCGGCAGCCGAGATACCGTTCGAGGCAGTCGAGCCGCTCGCTGACTTGCGCGTCGCCGAGCTTCAGTTCGGACGCCGCGCCGGACACCGCGCCATGCTCGACCACCGCGACAAAAATGCGCATCGCTTCCAGCAGGTTCGTCATGATGGTCCTCGTCGGCAGGCGGAGCGAACCTAATCTACTGCACGCGCCACGCCCGCTCAAGAGCACAGCGCCGCGGGTTTCAGGAGTACAGCTGCACACCCGCGACGCAAAATCGGACCCCGATCAACCCATTCGAATGACAGATCGCCGATACGTGTTCCAAAGACCCGCCGAAGCTGCTAGATTGCATGCTCGACGACGTTACGCGGTGCGGCGGGCCCACGCGCCGGGCGAACGCGCGGCCACCCTGTCTGCCTCCCCGTTGCGTGCCCGGGCGGCAGGCCGCCGCCGCTGCGGCCCGTTGCGCGATGCCCGCGCAACGTCCTTCATCCGCATGTCACAAAGAGAACAGTCGCATGACACAGTCCAACCGTTCGTCTTCGCGCGCCGCGGCAGCCGCGGCCCATCCGTCCCGACATGACTGACCGGCAGGCCGCGATGCAAACCCCTCCCCCGCTTCGTCCGCTTTCCCAGGCCGTTCACAGCCCGATCACGCGCAGCGCGATCTTCCTCGTCGCAACCGTCAACGCCGGCGCCGACCGCGCCGACACGATCCGCGCGTGGTGCGGCGACATCGCCGCGCTCGTGCGCTCGGTCGGCAAGCGCGTGCCGGGCGGCAACCTGTCCTGCGTATGCGGCTTCGGCGCCGACGCATGGGATGCGCTGTTCGGCGATCCGCGCCCCGCGTCGCTGCATCCGTTCCGCGAATTCGGCGCCGGCCAGCGCGTCGCGGTCGCGACGCCGGGCGACATCCTGCTGCACATCCGCGCCGACGCGATGGACCTGTGCTTCGAACTCGCGACCCAACTGCTCGGCGCGCTCGGCGACGCGGTCACGGTCGTCGACGAGGTGCACGGCTTCCGCAACTTCGACCAGCGCGCGATGATCGGCTTCGTCGACGGCACCGAGAACCCGGAAGGCCGCGAGGCGGTCGACTTCACGGTGATCGGCGACGAAGATTCGGCATTCACGGGCGGCAGCTACGTGATCGTGCAGAAGTACCTGCACGACATGGCCGGCTGGAACGCGCTCGCGATCGAGACGCAGGAGCGCATCATCGGGCGCACCAAGCTGTCCGACATCGAGCTGGCGCCGGACGTGAAGCCGTCGTGCTCGCACAGCTCGCTGACCACGCTCGACGAAGACGGCCGGGAAGTGAAGATCCTGCGCGACAACATGCCGTTCGGGCGCCCCGGCTCCGGCGAATTCGGCACCTATTTCATCGGCTATGCGCGCTCGCCGGCGCCGATCGAGCAGATGCTCGAGAATATGTTCGTCGGCCGCCCGCCCGGCAACTATGACCGGCTGCTCGACTACAGCCGCGCGGTCACCGGCTCGCTGTTCTTCGTGCCGTCGGCCGATCTGCTCGAAGCGCTCGCCGCTCGCGCCGCACCGGCCGCCGACGCCACCGCCGCCGCACCGCCGGCCCCCGCATCGCCCGAGTCGCGTCGTGACGGCTCGCTGAACATCGGATCGCTGAAAGGAACCCAAGCCTATGAATAACCTGCACCGCGAACTCGCGCCGATTGCCTCGTCCGCCTGGGAGCAGATCGAGGAAGAAGTGGCACGCACCTTCAAGCGCTCGGTGGCCGGGCGCCGCGTGGTCGACGTCGAAGGCCCGGCCGGCCCCGCGCTGTCGGCGGTCGGCACCGGGCATCTGCGCGAGGTCGCCGCGCCGCGCGAGCAGGTGAGCGCACGGCTGCGCGAAGTTCGCACGATCGTCGAGCTGACGGTGCCGTTCGAACTGAGCCGCGATGCGATCGACAGCGTCGAGCGCGGCGCGCGCGACGCCGACTGGCAGCCGGCGAAGGACGCTGCGCAACGGCTCGCATTCGCGGAAGACAACGCGATCTTCGACGGCTATCAGGCCGCCGGCATCGTCGGCATCCGCGAGGGCACGTCGAACCGCAAGCTCACGCTGCCGACCGACGTCAGCGCGTACCCGGACGCGATCAGCGACGCGCTGGAAGCACTGCGGCTCGCCGGCGTCGACGGCCCGTACTCGGTCGTGCTCGGCTCGGACGCCTATACGGCGCTCAGCGAAGCGCGCGACCAGGGCTATCCGGTCCTCGGTCACATCAAGCGCATCGTCAGCGGCGAGATCATCTGGGCGCCGGCGATCAGCGGCGGCTGCGTGCTGTCCACCCGCGGCGGCGACTATGAACTGCACCTCGGCGAAGACGTGTCGATCGGCTACACGAGCCATACCGACAAGATCGTTCGCCTGTACCTGCGCGAAACCTTCACGTTCCTGATGCTGACGAGCGAAGCATCGGTGGCCGTGGCGCCGCAGGCCAACGCGGCGATCTGACGTCCCGCCTGCGCGCGATGCCTGCCGGGCGTCGCGCGCACCAGCCGCATTGCCGGCCGCACGTTCGTCGCCGACCGAACCATCCTGCATGGAGGGTGAAATGAGCGAATCGAATGAAGCATTACAGGCGCTGCAAGCGTCGGTCGACAGCCTGAAGCAGGCCGCCGATGCGAACGCGAGCCGCGAGGCCGGCGACACCGCCGTCCTGTTCACCGTGGTGTCGTTGATGCTGGCCGAACTGCCTCCCGACACCCGCAACCTGATCGAGGATTCCTTCTCCGTCTGGGCCAATGGTCTGCAGAATGCAACACTGTCAACCGACGCGAAGCAGATCGCACGGCAACGGCTCGCGATGAAACTCTCCGACTGATCGCGGTTCGTCACGGTTGCGCGATGTCCGGCGCGCACCGTGCAATCCGCCCGCTTCGCCATCGGCCTCGCGCCACGCACCGGTCGCGGTGCGGCGCGCGTGGCCCGGCGTAACCCGCCCGCGCACGCCGTCGCCCCGCGCGCTCGCGCCGATGCGCCCGCGCCGCGTCTCGCCGCGCGCCCCCCTTCCCGTTTGCCGCCTGCCGGCGCCCTGCGCGCCGATGTCGCAGCGCGCTTCGCGCGCATCGCGCGCCGCCACGTTTCCGTCTGTCGCATGCCGCACCCGCATGCGCGCGCGTCTGTACTCCTTGCGCCACCTGCGCACACGCATGTGAGGGTGCAATTCCCGGCCCGGCCGGTGCGGAACTGTGTCTTGGAGGCCCTGGGCCGATTCGCTATTTTGAACGCAGTCGAAGCGATGCCGCGGGCGCCGCGAAGCACCGGTGTTGCCGGCGTCGCACGCGGCCGGTTGCCGTGCCGGCACGCACACCCCGGCGCCATCGCGCATCGGGACTTCCCTTTCGATCCTCGTTCATTGACAGGAGCCAGACCACCATGCCCGCACTTTGCGATATCTGTCACGCCCGGCCGGCCGTCGCGCGCGCCACCGTGATGCAGGACGGCGAGCGCAAGACGATCTCGATCTGCGACTACCACTTCCGTCAGTTGATGCGGCATCAGAGCATGCTGAACCCGTTCGATTCGCTGCTGGGTGGTGGCGCGTCGCCGCTGTTCGGCGCGTCCGGCGACGAGTCGCCGCTTGCCGCCGAGATTCCGCGCGAATCGGTCGACCCGACCGACGTGTTCAGCGAGCAGACGCTCGAACTGCTGCAGCGCGCGGCCGAGAAGGCGCATGAACTGCGTCGCGGCGAACTCGACACCGAACACCTGCTGTACGCGCTCGCCGATACCGACGTGTGCGCGGCGCTGCTGAAGGAACTGAAGCTGTCGCCGCAGGACATCAAGTCGTACATCGACGCGCACGCGCACACCGGCACGGCCTCCCCCGAAGCATCGCTCGACAAGCTGTCGATCTCGCCGCGCGTGAAGAAGGCCGTGCAGTACGCGTTCCAGGCCTCGCGCGATCTCGGCCACTCGTACCTCGGCCCCGAGCACCTGCTGATCGGCCTCGCGTCGGTGCCGGACAGCATCGCGGGCACGCTGCTGAAGAAATACGGCGTGACACCTGAAGCGCTGCGCCAGAAGGTCGTGAAGGTCGTCGGCAAGGGTGCGGAAGACGGCCGTGTCGACGCGCCGACCGGCACGCCGAATCTCGACAAGTTCGGTCGCGACCTCACCGCGATCGCACGCCAGGGCAAGCTCGACCCGGTGCTCGGCCGCGCGCAGGAAATCGAGAGCACGATCGAGGTGCTCGCGCGCCGCAAGAAGAACAACCCCGTGCTGATCGGCGAGCCCGGTGTCGGCAAGACCGCGATCGTCGAAGGGCTCGCGCAGCGGATCGTCAACGGCGACGTGCCCGAAGTGCTGCGCGGCAAGCGGCTCGTCGAGGTCAACATCAACTCGATGGTGGCCGGTGCGAAGTATCGCGGCGAATTCGAGGAACGCGCGAAGCAATTGATCGACGAAGTGACCGCGAAGCACGACGAGCTGATCCTGTTCATCGACGAGCTACATACGATCGTCGGCGCGGGCCAGGGCGGCGGCGAAGGCGGGCTCGACATCGCGAACGTGCTGAAGCCGGCGCTCGCGCGCGGCGAGCTGAGCCTGTTCGGCGCGACCACGCTCAACGAATACCAGAAATACATCGAGAAGGACGCGGCGCTCGAGCGGCGCTTCCAGCCGGTGTTCGTGCCGGAGCCGAGCGTCGAGCAGACGATCGTGATCCTGCGCGGGCTGCGCGACAGCCTCGAGGCGCACCACCAGGTCACGTTCGCCGACGACGCGTTCGTCGCGGCCGCCGAGTTCGCCGATCGCTACATCACGTCGCGCTTCCTCCCCGACAAGGCGATCGACCTGATCGACCAGGCCGCCGCGCGTGTGCGGATCGGCGCGACGTCGCGCCCCGTCGAGATCCAGGAAGGCGAAGCGCAGATTGCGCAACTGAAGCGCGAGCAGGACTACGCGACGTCGCGCAAGCGCTTCGACGAAGCGAAGCAGTTCGACGAGCAGATCAACGAGAAGCAGAAGTCGCTCGATGAAAAGATGGAAGCGTGGCAGCGCAAGACCGGCTCCGAGACGCTCGAGGTGACCGTCGAATCGGTCGCCGAAGTCGTGTCGCGGCTGACCGGCATTCCGGTGTCCGAGCTCACGCAGGAAGAGCGCCAGAAGCTGCTGAAGATGGAAGAGCAGCTGCGCGAGCGCGTGGTCGGCCAGCACGACGCGGTGGTCGCCGTCAGCGACGCGGTGCGGCTGTCGCGCGCCGGGCTCGGCCAGACGCACCGGCCGATCGCGACGTTCCTGTTCCTCGGGCCGACCGGCGTCGGCAAGACCGAACTCGCGAAGGCGCTGGCCGAGACCGTGTTCGGCGACGAGCAGGCGATCATCCGCATCGACATGTCCGAGTACATGGAGCGGCATGCGGTCGCGCGGCTGATCGGCGCGCCGCCCGGCTACGTCGGCTACGACGAAGGCGGCCAGCTCACCGAGCGCGTGCGGCGCCGCCCGTACAGCGTGATCCTGCTCGACGAGATCGAGAAGGCCCATCCGGACGTCTACAACGTGCTGCTGCAGGTGTTCGACGACGGGCGTCTCACCGACGGCCGGGGCCGCGTGGTCGACTTCAGCAACACGATCATCATCGCGACGAGCAACCTCGGCGCCGCGATCGTCATGGACAACCTCACGCAGCCGGAAGCCGCGCGCAAGACCGACAAGGCGATCCGCGAGGAATTGATGCAGGTGCTGAAGGGCCATTTCCGCCCCGAGTTCCTGAACCGGATCGACGAGGTGATCGTGTTCCATGCGCTGTCGAAGGAGAACATCCGCTCGATCGTGCAGATCCAGCTCGACCGCGTGGTGCGTACCGCGGCCGCGCAGGACATCACGCTCGTGATGGGCGACTCGCTCGTCGAACACCTGACCGAAGCCGGCTACCAGCCGGAGTTCGGCGCGCGCGAACTGAAGCGGCAGGTGCGGCAGATCATCGAGACCAAGCTCGCGAAGGAAATCCTTGCGGACAAGCTGACGTCCGGCGATCGCGTCGAAGTCGACTACGACAAGGCCGGCGACGAAGTGACGTTCAACAAGCTGGCGCCGCCCGACGCCAAGGACGCAAAGCAGGATGCGGACGGCAAGATCAAGCCGAACGGCAAGGCGGCCAAGGCATCGCCAGATGAACAGGATGACGAAGCACAACCGCATACGCCGCCGCCCGCGGCGAAGGCATCCGGCAAGAATTCGTCCGGCGCGAAGAAGGACGCGCACTGATACCACGCAAGCCCGGACACACGGGCCCGCATGACCGGCTCCGTCCGCCGGACGGAGCCGCCCCACGCCGCGACGCGGCGCAACCCGAGCCACCCCGCAGCGGGCCCGGCTCATGGAGATTCACATGACAAATCGACGCGAAGTGCCAGGCATCAGGAAGTACGATGGGCCCGCCGGCGGTTGGGGCGCGCTTCGCGCGACAGCCGATGCGGTGCGCACGCAGATGGACGCCATCGAGGCGCCGATCGTGCTGATGCGGACCAACCAGCCCGACGGTTTCGACTGCCCCGGCTGCGCCTGGCCCGACAAGGAACACAAGTCGACGTTCCAGTTCTGCGAGAACGGCGCGAAGGCCGTCACGTGGGAGGCGACGACCAAGCGCGTGACGCCCGAGTTCTTCGCGGCGAACACCGTATCGTCGCTGCTGCGCATGTCGGACTACGAGCTGGAGAACATGGGCCGGCTCACGCATCCGCTCGTCTACGATCGTGCGACCGACACCTTCCGCGCGGTCGAATGGGACGACGCGTTCGCGCGCATCGGCGAGGTGCTGCGCGCGCTGCCGCCCGAGCAGGTCGAGTTCTATACGTCGGGCCGCGCGTCGAACGAAGCCGCGTACCTGTATCAACTGTTCGCGCGCGAGCTCGGCACCAACAACTTCCCCGACTGCTCGAACATGTGCCACGAGCCGACCAGCGTCGGCCTGCCGCAGTCGATCGGGATCGGCAAGGGCACGGTGTCGCTGGAGGACTTCGACCACTGCGAGCTGATCATCTCGATCGGACACAACCCCGGCACGAACCATCCGCGCATGATGGGCACGCTGCACGAGTGCGCGCGCCGCCACGTGCCGATCATCGTGTTCAATCCGCTGCGCGAGCGTGCGCTCGAACGCTTTGCCGATCCGCAGGACATGATCGAGATGGCGTCGTTCGGCTCGACGCGCATCGCATCGACCTACTACCAGGTCGACGCGGGCGGCGACGCGGCCGCGCTGAAGGGCATCATGAAGGCGCTGCTGCAACTCGAGGCCGAGCGCGGCGACGTGCTGGACCAGGATTTCATCGCGCAGCACACCAGCGGCTTCGACGCGTTCTCCGCCGACCTGCAGGCCACGTCGTGGGACGACATCGAGCGCGCGAGCGGCCTGAGCCAGGCGCAGCTCGAGCAGGTCGCGCTCGCCTATGCGAAGTCGAACGCGACGATCGTCACGTACGGGATGGGCGTCACGCAGCACAACAAGGGCACCGCGACCGTGCGCCTGATCGCCGACCTGCTGCTGATGCGCGGCAACTTCGGCAAGCCCGGCGCGGGCGTGTGCCCGCTGCGCGGCCACTCCAACGTGCAGGGCAACCGCACGGTCGGCATCACCGAGAAGCCGTCGGCCGAGTTCCTGCAGAAGATCGAGGATGTGTGCGGCTTCAAGCCGCCCGCGCAGCACGGACACGATGCCGTGCAGGCCATGCAGGCGATGGTCGACGGCCAGGCCAAGGCGCTGCTGTGCCTTGGCGGCAACTTCGCGGTCGCGCTGCCCGATCCCGAGCTGTCGTTCCCCGCGATGGCGAAGCTCGATCTCAGCGTGCATCTCGGCACGAAGCTGAACCGCTCGCACCTGCTGGTTGCGAAGGAAACCTACATCCTGCCCGTGCTCGGCCGCACCGAGCTCGACATCCAGGCGAGCGGCCGGCAGTCGATCACCGTCGAGGATTCGATGTCGATGGTGCACGCGTCGGCCGGCAAGCTCAAGCCGGCGTCCGACGTGTTGCGCTCCGAGCCCGCGATCGTCGCCGGAATCGCGCATGCGACGCTGCCGAACAGCAAGGTCGCGTGGCTCGACCTGATCGCCGACTACGACCGCATCCGCGACCTGATCGACCGCACGGTGCCCGGCTTCGAGGCATTCAACGAGCGCATCCGCACGCCGGGCGGCTTCCGCCTGCCGCTGCCGCCGACCGAGCGCGTATGGCCCACGCCGACCGGCAAGGCGATGTTCTCGGTCTACAAGGGCGTAAAGGAAGACGCGGACGTGCTCGGCGCCGAGCAGGTGCTGCGGCTGATCACGCTGCGCAGCCACGATCAGTACAACACGACGATCTACGGGCTCGACGACCGCTATCGCGGTGTGTTCGGGCGACGCGACGTGCTGTTCATGAACCCCGCCGATCTCGCGAAGTACGGGCTCGAACACGGCGACCTCGTCGACATCGAGACGGTCACCGCGTCCGGCCGCACGCTGCGTCTCGAGAAGATCACCGCGATCGAGTACGACATTGCGCCGGGCTCGGTCGGCGCGTACTACCCGGAAGCGAACGTGCTCGTGCCGCTCGACTACATCGACAAGGAAAGCGGTACGCCGTCGTACAAGTCGGTGCCGGTGCGGGTCGCGCGCTCGGCGGTCGTCTGATCCGCGGGCAGGCCGGTTCGCGACACACGGTACGCCGTGCGCTGCCGCGAACCTGACCCTGCCCCTCTCTCCCCTTGCCCCGTCCCCCGGCCGCCGCATCGCATCCGCTGCGGCGGCCGCTTGCCTGGATCGCGCCGAACGACGATCCGCTTACCGCGCCGCCGACGACGGCAGATGCGCGCCCGTCTGCCGGCGCCGGTAGGCGCTGTCGCGCGTCGCGAGCCAGTAGTACAGCGGCGACGTCAGCGCCAGCCCGACGAGCCACGACAGGTCGGCGCCCCCGAGATGCGCGGGAATCGGGCCCGCAACCATCGGCGTGTTCATGAACGGAATCTGCACCAGGATCCCGATCGCATATGCGAGCAGCGCCTGCGGATTGAATTCAGGGTCCGCGTCGAAGGCTGAGCAACACGAAACACTCTGCATGGCGTCCACCCATTCACGGTCGCCGCAAGGCAAACCGTGAATGAACAGGTGCTCGGCTCAATGCCCGCCGTTGATTTCCGTGTCTTCGAATGCAAGATGCTCGAAATAGCTGCCCGTGAAATCCACGTCCAGCCCCTTGAGTCCATGGGCTTCGACCGTGCTTCCCGTGCAGTCCAGCACCTGCACCGAATGCCACGTGTTGTCGTCGAACCGAACGCCGTTCCACTTGCATCCGAGAAATTTCACGCTATTGAACGTACTACCCTGAAAGGCGGCCTCATCGAAGGCGCAATCGACGAACGTGCATCCGGAAATTGCAATCCCCGAAAAATCGCAACCGGCAAACGTACAGGCAGAGAACTGGCAGCCTGTCCAGCCGGCTTGCTGGAATGACGTGCCGCTGAAACTGCTGCCGCTGAAGCTGCTGCCGGCGAATTGCGCAAGACCCAGATCCAGGCCGGCATAGGCCGAACTATCCGTCTGACCTGAGAGTCCTGCCGGCATTCCACCGGCACCCTTGCGCCACAGGTCATGCTTGTAGATGATTTCAGAACTGCTCATGAGTCTGCGTCTCGATGCGCCCGAGCAGACGATTCGCCTTCGCCGTTGCCGGCCGCCTGTTCGTCATCGTCGTCGGACGGCGCCGAATCGCGGCTGGCGAACCAGGCGACAAGGCCGCCCAACGCAATCAGCGGGCCGAGGAAGAGGAATTTCTCGATCGCAAAATCGCTCACGTCATGCGAACCGTAGCTGCCTCCACTGATCTGGGACACCGCCCCCAAGGACGCGATGACAGCCCAGGCAACCAGTATCAGGCCGCCGGCCACGACGATCGCGGCCATTGTCGACTTGCGCATTCTTCGCTCCGTCAAGCGTCACCGGACGCGTTGCCTACACTGACTTCCGGCAGTTTCGCGAATCCGAGGCGATTGGCCTCGTTCCACCACGTCCAGGTCACTTCCGCCGGCGATACATCCAGATGCATGTCCTGCGGATCAGGGAACGAATCACCCTGGGCGACATAGGTCTGGCGGTACCACTGATTGAACGTCGCGGCTCGAGGATGGTCATCCGTCACACTGGCCTGCCATATGCCCGTCACCGGGCACGCGCGTGTGCCTCGACACTGGATCAGCGGATCGGGAAATTGCGCGGCGCGCGCGATGCCCTGCGTCACGCGGGGTTCCGATACCGATTGTTGTACTGCCACCGGAATCGCGTCGCCGACGTAATGAAAGAAGATGCGTCCATCTTCCAGAACAAGGCCGGGACGACTGCGATCGAATAGTTCGTCCTTGCTGTAGTGCATCGGCACCTGCGCCAGATTCCAGGCGAAATGACGTTCGGCAGTCGGATACTTGATCTGCGCGAGCCAATAGCCGCCCACCGGCGCAGCGGTGGTTTCCGCCTGCGGAGGTACGGTGACAGGCGGCTTCTCCGGCAACGTGTAGCCATCGGGTACAAGCGCGCGACCGGTACGTAGCGAGACCGGATGAGCGGCGGGTTTGGAAGGCGACGCCGGTGCCGACATCACGGCCTTCGCCGCATTGATCAGCGTCTCCTTGTTGCCGTCCCACTTGGGCAATTTGGATGGCGGCAGCGGCACCACCTTGTCGAGATTTGGCAGGCGAAGGTCGGGATCGCGCTCGAGGCGGTCGGCGAGCACGCTGTAACGCTCGGCACGCGCCCGGTCCTTCACATTGCCTGCTACCGGTTCGCCGTCATCGAACGCACCGAACAAATAACCCGCACTCTTGGCGCTGCCGTACTTCACGCCTTCATGCAGGATTTTGAGGGCTCGCTCGTTGTCTTCGCCAAGCGACTTGTCGGAACCAACAAGCGTCGTTCCGAGTGCATATGCGGCATCGCCGTTACCTTGGGAAAATCCGCACTCGAGCATTTTGAGCGCAATCTTGCGGTTGCCCCAAAAGCCGGCTTTCGGATCGTCATAGACTGCGTCGAGCTTGCTACCCAAATAAGCCATGGCGCTCGGACTTCCCTTGTCCGCCGCGAGTTGCCAAAATGCGTACGCACGACTGGCATCCTGCTTTACCCCGGTCCCGTTCATGTAGTACGTCCCCATCAGATCGTACGCAGCCGGGATGCCCAACTTCATGGCTTGCTCCGTGATTTGCACGGCGCGCTCGGTATTGCGATCCACGCCCAACCCCTGGGCGTAGGCATTCGCGAGATTCACCATTGCCTTCCAGTGCTTGCGTTCAGCGGCCTTGCTCCACAGCGCGACAGCACCGGCGTAGTCACGCTGGTTTGGCCACAATGACGCGCTTGTCATAGTCAGCGCCAGCTGATTCCAGCGGTCCGCCTCTGGATCAACTGCCGGAACCACCGATGCTTCATGCACGCAAACAAACGTCTCGCGATGCGGATTGAAAGCGTCGAGCGACATATTTCGCGGAAGGGAGTCGTTCATTGAGCAAGCTGTACAAGCAAAGAACAGAAAGAGAGAAAACACGCCTGCCAGGCGCACACGTTTGGACATTGCGGAAGTCATCGGAACTCGCATGATAGGAATGCGCACTATGCCAGCCGAACACTGGATGTGCGTTCGTCGTGAAATGGCATCAGAAAGCCCGCCGGTTCGAGACCACGCTTCCTCTGAATAGCGTTGGTATCCATGAGTTTCTGCCATTTCGTGAACGTCTCCTTGATCGCGATAGGGCTGCCGTCGCTACCATCATGCTTTCCGCCGGTATGCAGCTTCCAGACTCGCCTGCGCAAATCGGTGCTCTTGGCACGATCATCGCTGCCTACGTTGATCTCCGCGTCCACCGCCATGCTTCGCAAATTCAGGTTGGCACTGCCCAGCGTAAAGAAACTGTCGTCGATCAGCAGCAGTTTGCTGTGGATGTAGATTTCCCGGTACCGCGCTGCAATCGCTTGCGTTGGCAACGGCAGCATCGGCGCCAGATCCGGGTCAGGCAACTCGCCCTTGGCTTGCTGCTTGTTCACATATTCATCCCAGCGAGCCTGCTGCTTCGCCGTCTCCGTGCTCAACTTGGAACTGCGCCAATTTCGGTCAAAGGTCCAAAGGCTACCGACAAGCACGCGAATACCCATTTGGTCCAGTGATCCCGCAAGTGACGCCTTGTCGCCGAGATCCTTGGAGCTTTGCGCCGCCGGCGAGAGCGGTGCCGGATAGAGATCGTAGTCGAGACGCTCCCCGCTCGCCTTCTGTCGCTTGACATAAGCGTCCCAAGTGGCCTGTTGCTGGCGGTTGCGCGCCAACTCGTCTTCGACTGCCTTGTCTTGATTGGGCATCGATGTGCCATGGCCCAGGACCTTAACCGTGTCGTGCGTACGCGGCACCATTTGTGTTCGCTCAGGCGTAGGAATGACGACCATCACGTGTAAGTTAGGTATGTCGTTCGGACTCTTCCCGGCTGCCTGACTACAAGACAGAAACTGCGTTCGCAATTCCTTCAGCTTCTTCGGCCACTCTGTATATTGGAAATACTGGTTCTCGACGTAGATATAGCTGCGTGCAAAGGACATGGCCTGCTCATACAGGGCCTTGATGGATTTATCCTTTTCTTCGGGCTGTGTGCGCACGACTTGCGCCCGCTGACACGGTGTGCCGAGATTTTGCGTCAAGCCCGTCGGCACCTTCTTGAAATCGTGCGTTCGCGATACGTTCACACCTTTGCCCTTGGCGCGGTTCCACGCATCGACAAAGTTCTTGCTGACCGCCACCAGCGCTTCGCCTCGAATACGGCTCGCGTAATCCTGATACGGCTTCAGGCCGGGCTGAACGTCATTGGCCCCTTCCCATGACTCGCCACGACGGGGGTCGTTGAAAAGGTGCTGCTGCGTATCCCAGTAGTCCGTCACGCTATTCAGCCCCATCACATAACCGACTGCATGTGCACCACCTTCATACTCGTAGTCGATCAGGATGGTCTTCTGATGGTCGGTGGCCACTTTCTCCAGACCCAGCACTTCGGTGAAGTCACGTTTCCCCGGCTCGCCTGCAAGGCTCTCATGAACAGCCTTGCTACTGCCATCTCGCGTTCGAATCGACAGATTGGGCAGCCGGCCCGCGAACGCGTCGTCATACCAACGCGCATTGAAATCCTCGCGCCGTTCCTGCGGTGTCTGCGGTTGAGGCGGCTTGCCGGTCGGCAAATAGATACCGCCGCTCGCGCCGACCATCATGGCCATCTTTTCTTCGTAGTTCAGACGACCGCTGCTATGTCCCGGCATGTTGTTCGAACCAAGACTTCCGATAAACCCGTACCACGACAGCAAGCGAACCTGAACCGGTTTGCCATTGTTGAATTTCCCCGCGGCCACGTCGCGCAACAGTCCACCCCAGGTATCGCCGCGCGGCCATACCGATCCATTGCGGATCAGTTCCATGCCCGGATCGAAACCCCAACAGATGATTTCCACGCTGTGCTTGGCCGCCTTCAAATCGGCCGCGATTTGCTTGAACGCATCCTCGCCGCAAATGAACACGTCGAGATTGTTCTTCTCATACGGAGGTGCATAGTAGGTTTCCTTCTTCTCCAGAAACCACTGCGCACTGGCGACCGATTGACGTGTGCAAACATCGACCGGCGCCTTCGATTTGTTTTGGGTATTGGTATCCGACATCAGGTTTCTCGTCAAAAGCCGCTGAGCATCACGTGTCAGCCCTGTGCATGGCGCTGGCGCGATTCAGGATCGCCATCAACCGCGCGCCATCCCTGGGCAGCCAATTGCTCATCGTCGGTCAAGGCCCCCTCCACTACCGGCACATCGATTTCGTGCCCGTTGTGAAGCTTGACCATATAGGACGACGTGCCCTTCTGGTGATTGGCAATGATCAACTGACCATGCTCGTCCGTTACACCGTCCGCAATCTTGGCCGTGCCCTTGTAAAGGGTATAGGGCTCATAGGCAAGCGGCCGACCGCCATCGGGATGCGAACGAAGGATCACCGCAAGACTGTCCTTTTGCTCCAGTTCCTTGAACGAAACGGGATCAGGCGCCTTCACCGGCTTGTTGTCGGGCCCGACGAGGCTATGCGACGCCGCGTGCTCGCGCCAAACGCCGCTCGTGCCGTGTACCACGCCGCCACCGTTCCACTGGCTGTAGCTGGATCCGCCATTGACCGACACTTCATTGCTCGCCTGCGTATTGACTTTCGGCGAGCGGAACACGATCTCTTCACCTGCCTCGAGAATGATGCGCCTGGCGGCCTTGACGATAACGTCCTCCTTGTGTGCCTCGATCCGAAGCTTGCCATCCGCCGTGACCAGCTTCATGCCCTTGGCCGCGAAGGCGCTCATCCAGTCCCCGACCCGTATCAGCAACCGCCGTCCCGCGCTGATCTGCGTATTGCCCGAACTCACGGCATCGATGGTCGTCTGCGCACCGAGCACCATCGCGTCCTGACTCACTACGGTCACGCCGGCCGGCCCCTCGATGGCAACCATTGGTGCGCCACCTGTGCCGCCGCCCTGGTTGACGTTGCTTCCTGCATCCCAACTCTTGATCTGCGACGCGATCTTCTCGATACGCGCCAGGTCGGTATTATCGGCATCATGTGCAGCAGACGCGTCGCCAAGGTTTTGAACCAGTTCCTGCAATTGCTCGATCAACGTCTGCAATGCCGTACGCTCGAGCATCTTGCCTTCGGCACGCCCCTGCTGCTGAGCCGTTACGTACACGCCTTTCGCAGCACGAACGACGGCCTGAGCGTCGGTTCTGGCCTCCAGACCGTCACCGCGAGGTGCGCCTTGACCGCCATCGCGAGGCTCCGTCAGGTAGCCCATATTCAACTGCGTGTAGGTGTGTTCGCTGGCAAGCTGACTGCTGATCTGGCCGGGCGTATCGTCGAAGCGCAACTGGTTATATCGATCAGCCTTGACTTCCTTGGTCTTGATGCCGGACAGATATCTATTGCCCGGAAGCGTACCCGTGTGACTGAACGTGGTCGGCATATTGGGAGCGCCGTGCAGCACGCCGGTCACAATCATCTTGTCCGGATCACCGTGCAAATGGTCGATCAGCACTTCCATCCCGGCGCGCGGAAGCATGTCCATCCCGTAGTTCGGACCTGCCCATGGGCTGACCCATCTCACCCACGCGCTGTCCCGCTCGGTTCCGCTGGCACCGGCACCCTGCGCATGTGCATGATCATCGGCTCGCAAACCAAGAATCTGCACCTTGATACGGCCGAGTTCATCGCAATGGACTTCTTCGCCGTCCTGGCCGACCACCTTGGCGGTAAACGGATGCACGGGAGGCAGATCGACACGCGGATCGTAGGCGGGCGTCAGCGGCACGCCACGGCGCACGCATATGAACGTGTTCTCATAGCGGACGCCGACACCCTCTTGAGCCGGCAGCGCATCGAAGCTCCAGCGGCTCGCGGCAAACAATGCCTGAGCCCGCTCGTCGAGCACCTTGGCGAAATTGTTGGTGGCACGATGGTGCAGACTGGTAACGACGAACTGGCGCTGTTCCTCGGGCCGGGTGTCGACTTCTGGATGCCCCCGCAGCGTAAACCAGCAACCCGGCGACACATCACGGACGTCGCTGGACGCATATACGCATTCGGCACGATGTTCGTGCGCGAGAATGCGCGCCTTCGCCAGGCGCTCCTGGTCTGCATCCGAATCACCTGCGTGCGGAACGTCGATGACCGAATCGGCCAGCAACTTGGCGAGATCGTTTCCGGCCTCACCCTGATCGACGATCGTCTCCTGCTCGGACTGAAGCATCCTGCCAGTCTTGTAATCCCAACTGGAACGTCGGACGCTTCCAGGCGTCAGCGCACGAGCAGTGGACCATAGTGTGACCGAATCGCGTTCCCTCGACTGCGCACCGCGATGGTAAGAAACGCTGCCCGCGAGTGCCTGCGGCAACTTCGTCGGATCGTCGCAGAATACGATTGTGTGGACCGGCGTATCGGTTGCCGCGCCGTCATGTTTACCGGCCCGGGCGTACCAGAAAATGCCGTCACGCCGACATAGCCGGCGGATAAAGGCCGCATCCGACTCATCCGCCTGGCGGGACTGCTCGCGCTTCGGATACGGGTTGCGATCGAGGAGGAGTTCGAAATCGAAGGCCTGTGCCAACGCCGAACTGCGTTGCTGCCACTCATGCAACAGCGTTTCCAGAATGTCCGGAACACTCATCGAACGGAACGTTCTGCTGTTGACACGCTGCTCAAGGATGCTGAGCGCATCCCGCAACGTCAGCTGGACACATGTGAGAGAGCCGTCCGACTGGCCGGCACGTACATCGGTGACGATCCCGTTGATCGGGTACGGCTCGCCTCGATCCGTTATCAGTTGAACCGAAAGCGGTAGCCCCAAAAAAGTAGCCAGCGGCAAGTCCGGGCGTGACGACAGACAAGTCAGGTGCCCTTCGATACCAGTGCACAGGCCTTCCGTCAGATCGATATTCTGCGGCACCAGGACGTGTGCAAGCGCGCCTTGATGACGGCCCCAATGAAACCTGATCGCACGATTATTCTGATCGAGCGCGCTAGCGAAGGCGCGCAGCATTTCGGTCACGTTCACTTGTCGATTGGCATTCGGCAACGGCGCTCTCAGATCGCCACGTCGCCTGCGCACTTAATTGTTTAGCGTTTGATTTTAAATGCAAAGTTCACACAATAACAATCTCGTCATGATAGTCGCGATGCGACGAGTGGTAGCGCGCCGGATACTCCCGACGCCGCGCATCTTTCGCCAGGGACAGTGGCAAAAAATCAGAATAGACCTTTGATTTTGTTGAGTTTTCCGATACGCCAAACGCGCGATTGCAGTCACACCCACCGCGACTGTGCCTTCATCCGACCATTGCCCGACAATTCTTGACTATGTGCGCGCCCCCGAACTGGTAGGATGCGCCTCACCCTACGCGACACACCCAGAACGCCTGATCGCCCCCTTTTTTGCCAGCTCGCGAACCCCGTACTGCGCCAGCCCGCCCCCCCGTCGAACCCCGCAACACCCCGGCGTCGCCCCACCCGACCCGTTGCAGCAACCGTTGGAGTAGCGCACGTTGCGCCTGCAAGCAATGAAGAAACTGAAGCAGCACATCCGCACCCTGAGCGAGATCGACCGTACGCCGGTGGTGCGCGCCGGCGCGCTGCTGTTGATGGCCGGCCTGCTGTACCTGTTGTGGCCGTCCGCCGAAATCGCCCGCCTCGCGCTGGAGTCGGTCGTGCGCTGACGCACGGCCGGCCCGCCGCTACGCTATACTTGCGCGATGGAAACCCAACCCGCCTCGCCGAACGTGCATCGCTGGTGGCGCGCCTGACCCAGGCGGCCCGTTTCCTTTTGCATGTCCCGAACGTGATGCCGCCAGCCATGGCGGCATTGTCGTTTCTGCGCGCGCGTCATGGCTGGTGGCTTCGATAACCCGGAGCCCATCCACACCATGACTCATCCGACCCGACCGATCATCCTCACCGGCGACCGCACGACCGGCCCGCTGCATCTCGGCCATTACATCGGCTCGCTGCGCGCGCGCGTGCAGATGCAGCACGAGGCGACGCAGTTCCTGCTGCTCGCCGACACGCAGGCGCTGACCGACAACATGGGCCGACGCCAGCGCGTCACCGAGAACGTGATCGAAGTCGCGCTCGACTATCTGGCCGTCGGCATCGACCCGGCGATCTCGACGATCGTCGTCCAGTCGCAGGTGCCCGAGCTCGCCGAGCTGTCGCAATACCTGCTCAACCTCGTGACGGTCGCGCGCCTCGAGCGCAATCCGACCATCAAGGAAGAGATCCGCCTGCGCGGCTTCGAGCGCGACATCCCGGCCGGCTTCCTGACCTACCCCGTCAGCCAGGCGGCCGACATCACCGCGTTCAAGGCGACGCACGTGCCGGTCGGCGACGATCAGTTGCCGATGATCGAGCAGACCAACGAACTCGTGCGCCGCTTCAACGCGACGGTCGACAAGCCGGTGCTGGTCGAATGCGAGGCCGTACTGTCGGCGGTCACGCGGCTGCCGGGCATCGACGGCAAGGCGAAGATGAGCAAGTCGCTCGGCAACGCGATCACGCTCGGCTCGACGCCCGACGAGATCGCGCAAGCCGTGAAGGACATGTACACGGACCCGAACCACCTGCGCGTGAGCGACCCCGGCCAGATCGAAGGCAACGTCGTGTTCACGTTCCTCGACGCGTTCGAGCCCGACGTGCAGAAGGTCGACGAACTGAAGGCGCACTACCGCCGCGGCGGCCTCGGCGACAGCGTCGTCAAGCGCGTGCTGAACGAGCGGCTGCAGGCGCTGATCGAGCCGATCCGCGCGCGCCGCCGTGAATTCGAGGCGGACAAGGCGGAGGTGATGGCGATCCTGAAGCGCGGCACGATGCACGCGCGCGAAGTGGCCGGCGCGACGCTGGCCGAGGTGAAAGGCGCGATGGGGCTCACGTATTTCGATTGAGTCTTGGCCGCGCGCGCAGCAAACTCAGCCAGGCGACCCTGCGCGGCGGAGCGTCGGGGCCGCGCCGGCCCGACGCCCAACGGCGCAATGCGAAGCCGCTGGCGGTCAGTCGTCGGTGAACGTCGTCACGGCCGCTCGCGCGCCGACGGCGCAGCGTGGCACACGGCCTCGATCCGGTTACCGGCAGGGTCGACGAGAAAGGCCGCGTAGTAGTCACCGTGGTAGTGCGGCCTCAAACCGGGGTCGCCGTCGGACTGGCCGCCGGCAGCCAGCCCTGCCTCGAAGAACGCATGCACCTGCTCGCGGGAAGCGGCCTTGAAGCACCAGTGCCGCTTGCTCGTCCCGACTTCGGCGGGATCCAGATAAACCGCCAGGCAGGTCGATGCAATGTCGTTCGCATGGCAGCGTTCGCCATAACCGAGCGCGGTGGGCCGGTCGTAGACCTTGGCCGCGCCCAGTGCGGCCATGACGCCATCGTAGAAAGGGCGTGCCTCGTCGATATCCGGAACGCCGATGGACACGTGGTCGAGCAGTTGCATGGTGTTGGCTCCATTGAACGACCACGAGTCTACACAAATGTGACGCATTGACCGTCGGCATGCCGTACAACGCGATATCGCCAGGCGCGCGGGGCGCGGCGGCGATCGAAAACCGGTCTGCCCGCCCCGCCGTCGACGCCTGCACGAGCGATCGCGATACTTTCCCGCCCTTAGTCCACTCCGCCGATGTCGCGCCTGTACCCCGGCGCTATCGTTTCCCCGTCATCCACGCACCTTCACACCATCATGACGCCACGGGAAATGACTGACCGGCTGGAGATCCACGATCTGCTGACGCGCTATTGCCACGCCGTCGACCGGCGCGACTGGAACGAATTCGAGCGGCTCTTCGCGGGCAACGCGACGCTCGACTATGCGGCGTTCGGCGGCCCGGTGGGCAACCGCGCGGACATCGCGCGCTATCTGAAACAGGTGACATCGTCGATGCGCGGCACGCAGCACACGATCTCGACGTCGCTGCTGATCGTCGACGGCGACGCGGCCACCGCGCGCACCGCCGGCCAGGTGATGATGATCGCGGCCGATGAAACGGGCGACGACCGCGTATGCTTCGTCGGGCTGTGGTATCGCGACCTGCTGGTCAGGACCGAATGCGGCTGGCGCATCCGGAACCGCATGCAGGAGCGCAGCTGGATGCAGCACGCACCGCCCGTCGCGGCGCTTTAAACAGCACGCGGCGAGCATCGCGCCGTTCAAGCGTCACTTCATCTGCATCAGCTGCACGAGATTCCCGCACGTATCGTCGAGCACCGCGACCCGCACCGGCCCCGCGTCCATCGGCGCCAGCGTGAAGCGCACGCCGAGCGCGTCGAGCCGTGCGAATTCCGCGTCGAGATCGTCGACCTGGAACGACGCCGCCGGAATGCCGTCCTCGTAGAGCGCCTGACGGTAAGGCCCGACCGCGCGATGATGGCTCGGCTCGAGCATCAGCTCGGTGCCGTCGGGCTGGTCCTTCGACACGACCGTCAGCCAGCGGTACTCGCCCACCGGCACGTTGTTCTTCAACCGGAAGCCGAGCGTGTCGGTATAGAACGCGAGTGCCTTGTCCTGGTCGTCGACAAAAATACTCGTCACGTAGATGCGCATGTGAGGTCCTCCGAATCGTGCGTGCCGCCGCGCGCGTGGCCGTACCGCTTACGTGATCTGATACGTCGACGCCGGCACGAATTCCTCCGGCATCGCGCGATCGCCCAGCTCGAGCACCGACCGTTCGATCGTGCGCGCCATCGCATCGAGCGCCAGCGCGTTCGGCGCGAGGCCGAACGGCTCCGCGACCTCGTTCGCGATCGCTTCGAGCGCGATCAGCGTGTACGAGATGAACACGCAAATCAGCGGCGTGAAAAACTCCGTCGAATCGACGAGACCGAACGGCAGCAGCACGCAATAAGCATAGACGGTGCGATGCAGCAGCACGCTGTACGAGAACGGAATCGGCGTCGTCAGGATCCGCTCGCAGCCGCCCACCGCCTTGCCCAGCTCGACCAGTTGCGCATCGAACATCCAGCACGTCGCGTCGCTGCCGGGCGCACGGCCCAGCGCGCGGACGATCCCGCCGCGCAGTTCGTCGAGAATCGCGACGGGCTGGTAGCACTTGTGCGCGAACGCGGCGGCCCGCTCGGCGCCGAGGATGCGTTGCAGGTCTTGTGCCGGATCGGTATGACGCAGCTGATGCTTCAGCGCATACGTGAGCGCGATCAGCAGATCGGCGAGCCGGTTGCGCTCGGCTTCGCCGACGCTGTCGGGCAGATAGCGCCGCAGTTGCGACGTGACGGTGCGCGCGGCGATCAGCAGGTTGCCCCACAGAAGCCGCGCCTCCTTGAAGCGCTCGAAGCTCGCGTTGTTGCGAAACGCGAGGAAGATCGCGAGCGCGAGCCCGAACAACGTGAACGGCGCGGTGTTCAGCGGAATCTTCTCGCCGAAGATGCGTCCGTTCGTGAAGACCGCCAGCGTGCTGACGATCGCCATGAACACGAGTTGCGGAATGATCGACTGCAGCACGGAGCCGTTCCATACGAACAGCATCCTGAGCCAGTTTTGTCGTGGTCTGACGATCATGGTGGGGTCTCGACTGCCAAGGGAATACGCAATGCGGATCGCTGCCGTCGCCCGATGTGCGACGGCCCGCGCGTGGCGGGCCGCTGTCAGGTCGACACCGGGCCGGGCGACGAGATGCAGGGCGTGTGCGCGTGATGATACGCCCGCGCACGCCGCGCCCCGTCACCGGCCGTGCGGCTCAGTGATAGCCGGCGTCGCCCTCGCGCACCTTGCCGCGGAACACGCGGTACTGCATCGCGTTGTACACGAGGATGATCGGCAGCACGATCACGGTGCCGACGAGCGCGAACAGCTGGCTCGAATGGCTCGACGACGCATCCCAGATCGTCAGCGACGGCGGCACGATGTTCGGCCAGATGCTGATCACGAGCCCGGTGTAGCCGAGGAACACGAGGGCGAGCGTCAGCAGGAACGGCGTCGCCTCGTGCCGGCGCTTCACCGTGTGGAAGATGCCCCACACGCACGCGACGACGAGGATCGGCACCGGCAGGAACCAGCCGAGGTTGCCGCTGCCGAACCAGCGGTGCGCGACGGCCGGCAACCCGATCACGGTCCACAGGCTGACCACGCCCATCACCGCGAGCAGCACGCCCGCGAGCGGCTTCATCAGCATGCGCATCTTGCGCTGCAGTTCGCCGTCGACCTTCAGGATCAGCCAGCCGCAGCCGAGCGTCGCATAAGTGACGAGCACGCCGATCCCGCAGAACAGGCTGAACGGCGACAGCCAGTCGAACGGCCCGCCCGCGAACTGGTTGTTCACGATCCGGATGCCCTGCAGCAGCGAACCGAGCGTGATCCCCTGGCAGAACGCGGCCAGCGCGGAGCCGCCGATGAACGCGAGATCCCACAGGTGTTGCGTGCGGTTCGCCTTCGCGCGCAACTCGAACGCCGCGCCGCGGAAGATCAGCCCGACCACCATCAGGATCAGCGGCAGGTAGTTTGCCGGCAACAGGGTCGAGTAGACGACCGGGAAGGCGCCGTACAGGCCCGCGCCGCCGAGCACGAGAAAGGTCTCGTTGCCGTCCCACACCGGCGCGACGGTATTCAGCATGACTTCGCGTTCGACCTTGGCGTCGAAGAACGGAAACAGCAGGCCGATGCCGAGGTCGAAGCCGTCCAGCATCACGTAGATGAACACGCCGAGGCCGATGATGGCGGCCCACACGACAGGAAGATCGATCTGCATGGCTTACTCCGCTTCGGTGACGTTCAGCGGCGTGGACAGCGCGCTCTTGCGCAGCCCCGGATGCCGGTGCAGCTCGATGTACCCGGCCTGGGCAGCCGGCCCGTGCTTCATCAGTTTCAGCATGTAAAAGATACCCGTTCCGAACACCAGGAAATACACGACCACGAAGATCAGCAGCGACACGCCGACC
Source organism: Burkholderia sp. BCC1977 (assembly GCF_905339595.1). Taxonomy (NCBI): domain Bacteria; kingdom Pseudomonadati; phylum Pseudomonadota; class Betaproteobacteria; order Burkholderiales; family Burkholderiaceae; genus Burkholderia; species Burkholderia sp. BCC1977. The sequence continues at coordinate 83,345 of NZ_CAJPGQ010000022.1, read as the reverse complement.
TGCTGCGCGCTGAGCGGCGCCACCGAATCGACGGTGCGCAGCACGCCGTACACGGTCCACGGCTGCCGCCCGACCTCGGTCGTGATCCAGCCGGCCAGCAGCGCGACGATGCCCGACGGCCCCATGCACACGACGAACCACTGGAACCAGCGCGCTTCATACAGGCGCCCGCCCTTTCTCAGCAGCAGGCCGAGCAGCGCGGTGAGCAGCATCAGCATCCCGAGGCCGGCCATGATCCGGAAGGTCCAGAACACGATCGGCGAATACGGACGGTCCTGCGCCGGGAATTCCTTCAGCCCGCGAATCTCGCCGTCCCAGCTGTGCGTGAGGATCAGGCTGCCGAGGTGCGGCACCTGGATCGCGTAGCGCGTCGTCTCGGCCTGCATGTCGGGCAGGCCGACGAGGTTCAGCGCGGTGCCGCCCTTCTCGGTTTCCCACAGCCCCTCGATCGCCGCGATCTTCGCCGGCTGGTATTCGCGCGTGTTCAGCCCGTGCGCATCGCCGACGACGATCTGGACCGGTGCGAGCAGCAGCAGCATCCACAGCGCCATCGAGAAGCTGCGCTTCACCGGCTCGTCGCGGCGCCCCTTCAGCAGGTGCCACGCGCCGCACGCGGCGACGATGAAGCCCGCGACGATGAACGCCGCGATCGTCATGTGCACGAGGCGATACGGGAACGACGGGTTGAAGATGACCTTGAACCAGTCGACCGGCACGACGAGACCGTTCTCGATCCGGTAGCCCTGCGGCGTCTGCATGAAGCTGTTCGACGCGAGGATCCAGAACGTCGAGATCAGCGTGCCGACCGCGACCATCAGCGTCGCGAAGAAGTGCGCACGCGGGCTGACGCGCTGCCAGCCGAACAGCATCACGCCGAGAAAGCCGGCCTCGAGGAAGAAGGCCGTCAGGACTTCGTAAGTGAGCAGCGGGCCGGTGATGTTGCCCGCGATGCGCGAGAAGCCGGCCCAGTTCGTGCCGAACTCGTAGGCCATCACGACGCCTGAGACGACGCCCATCCCGAAGCCGATCGCGAAGATCTTCGACCAGAACTGGAACATGGATTTGTAGGCGGCGTCGCCGGTGACGAGATAGCGCCATTCCAGCACCGCCAGGAAGCTCGCCATGCCGATGCTGATCGCCGGAAACACGATGTGGAACGACACCGTGAACGCGAATTGCAAGCGGGCGAGATGGAACGCATCGAAGATTTCCATGACCGTAATTTGCTCGTGGTTGTGAGGACGTCAGCTCGAAGCAGGAAATCGCGCGACGGCTTCGCGACGGCACGTGCAAACAACGACGGATCGCAGTGCACGGCAACGAAGCGTGAATGACGATATCGCGTTTCCGACGATACTCGCAATCGCGCGAACGTGCGCTGGAACTGTGCTTTCCCCGAGGCCGAAGATGTGTGTACGGAAAACCCGTCGCGGGGCCACGCGGCCCTCAGCTGTACTGCTTTCCGCACTGCAATGCTGTGCATCCGCGGCACGGCCGAACGCCCGTACCATCGGCTCGTAGCCTGCTCATGGCGAGCGAGCGCGACACCGCGCGCCGCCCCCCCGCAGAATCCGTTTCGATCGCTCGGCGCCCGTGCCGGCCGATCCCCCTGGAGAAACCCGCATGGAGCCCAGCGACCGCCCCGACGATCCGGCCGGCAGCCGCGCGTGTCATGTGACGCGTCATCGTGCCGGCGAAGCACGGGACACCGTCGATCGCGTCGTCGACGAAACGCCAGTTGCACTCGTGTTCAACGGCATCGCGCACACGGTGATGATGGCGACACCGATCGACCTCGACGCGTTCGGCCTCGGCTTCGCGCTGAGCGAAGGGATCGTCGAACGCGCATCGGACGTCTTCGATATCGACAGCGAATGCCGGCCCGGCAGCGCCGAAGTGCGGCTCACGGTGTCGCAGCAGGCGTTCATGGCGCTGAAGGCGCACCGGCGCGCACTGGCCGGCCGCACCGGCTGCGGTGTCTGCGGGATCGAAAGCATCGCGCAGCTCGACCTGCATCCGCCGCGCATCGCGGCCGCGGGTGCGGCCGCCGGCATCGGCGCCGACGCCGTCGCGCGCGCCGCCCGCGCGTTGCCGGAGCGGCAGCCGCTGATGCGCGCGACCGGCGGCATCCATGCGGCCGCCTGGTGCGACCGCGACGGCACCGTGCTGGACGTCTTCGAGGATGTCGGCCGCCACAACGCGCTCGACAAGCTGATCGGCCGGCTCGCGCGGCGCCGCGCCGACCTGAGCGCGGGCTTCGTGTTCCTGTCGAGCCGCGCGAGCTACGAGCTCGTGCGCAAGGCCGCACGCGTCGGCATCCCGATGATCGCGACGATCTCGGCGCCGACGTCGCTCGCGATCGACGTCGCCCGCGAAGCCGGCGTGCGGCTGCTCGGCTTCTGCCGCAACGACGGCTTCGTCGAATACGTGTCGCACGATCCGCTCCCGCTACCCGAACCGACGTGTGCACAACCGCATGCGCTCACCGCTTGATGAAACCCCTGACCGATTTCGACACCGCTCAACGGCAATTCGCCGGCACGTTCGCGCCGCGGCATACAGCCGTTTCCCTTCCCGTCGCCCAGGCGGCCGGCCACGTGCTCGCCACGCCGCTGGCCGCCGTGCTCGACCAGCCGCCCGCCGACCAGAGCGCGATGGACGGCTACGCGGTCCGTCACGCGGACCTCGAACACGGCGAGCCGCTGCGCGTCGCGCAGCGCTGCTATGCGGGCGACGCGCCGTCGCCGCTGGCACCGCGCACCGCGGCGCGGATCTTCACCGGCAGCCTGATTCCGCCCGGTGCCGACACCGTCGTGATGCAGGAGCACGCGCACGAACAGGACGGCCGGGTCAGTTTCGACGCACCGCAGCGCGGCGGCTCGCATATCCGCCGCCGCGGCGAGGAAGTGCGCGCGGGCGACCTGCTGATGCCTGCCGGCGTGCGGCTCGGCGCGATGCACGTCGGCGTCGCCGCCGCACAGGGTTGCGCGCGCATCGACGTGCGGCTGCCGCTGCGGGTCGGCATCCTGACGACCGGCGACGAACTCGTCCCGTGCAGCCAGCCGCGTGCGCCGCAGCAGATCTACAACAGCAACGCGCCGATGCTTGCCGCGCTGGTGTCGGGAACCGGTGCCGGCGTCGCGGCGAGCGAGCACGCCGCCGACACGCCGGCCGCCGTCGATCGGGCGCTGCGCGGCCTGGCCGCGCGCTGCGATCTGGTCGTCTGCGTCGGCGGTGCGTCCGTCGGCGACAAGGACCTGCTGCGCCCCGCGCTGACCGCGCTCGGCGCGTCGTTCGAGGTGTCGGGCGTGCGAATGAAACCCGGCAAGCCGGTCGCGCTCGCGCGGCTCGACGAACGGCCCGTGGTACTGCTGCCCGGCAATCCGGGGGCCGCGATGATCGCGTTCGCACTGTTCGTCGCGCCGCTGATCCGCTGCCTGCAGGGGCGCGACGACTGCCTGCCGGCCGTACCGTCGCTGCCGCTCGACATCGACGTCGAGCCGGATCCACAGCGCGAGCGCTTCGTGCGCGTGCGCCGCACCATCGACGCCAACGGCGCGCCCGTCCTCGATACGCTGCGGCAGCAAGGCGCCGGCGCCCTGCAATCGCTGGTTCAGGCGAGCGGGCTCGCGCGGCTGCAGGCCGGCCGACGCATCGCGCGCGGCGACGCGGTGCCGTATTACGATTTCGCGCACTGGCTCGCGTGAGCATGCGCATGCCCGTCATGCCCGTCACGCCCGCCTTTCGTGCCAGCAGGATCACGAACTGTATTCCTGCATTTCGGGCGCGATTGTGTCTCTGTCGTCAAAATGCGGCGGACTATCCTCACGATGAGGCTCGTCACGCCCCGTTCGCCGACACGTCGGCGCACGGGCGGCCGATCGGCGACGCCGTTCCGCTCACTTCATGCAGGCCGACGAATCGATCGTGAATGCCATCGCTTCCGCGCCGGCCGCCGCCTCCGGCGGCGCATCGCCCGGCGCCTTCTCCCGCCCGCTCGACACGCTCGCGCGGCCGCTGCGCGATCTGCGGCTGTCCGTCATCGACCAGTGCAATTTCCGCTGCGGCTACTGCATGCCGCGCGACAGCTTCGGTCCCGACTATGCGTTCATGCCGTCGTCCGAGCGGCTGTCGTTCGCGCAACTCGAGAAAATCGCGCGCGCGTTCGTCTCGCTCGGCGTCGAAAAGATCCGCCTCACCGGTGGCGAGCCGCTGCTGCGCCGCAACCTCGAAGCGCTGATCGAACGGCTCGCGACGCTGACGACCGTCGACGGCAAGCCCGTCGAAATCGCGCTGACGACCAACGGTTCGCTGCTCGCCGCCAAGGCACGCGCGCTGCGCGACGCGGGCCTGTCGCGCGTGACCGTGAGCCTCGACGCGATCGACGATGCCGTGTTCCGCCGGATGACCGACACCGACGTGCCCGTCGCGCGCGTGCTGGCCGGCATCGAGGCCGCGCAGGCGGCCGGGCTCGCGCCCGTGAAGGTCAACGCCGTGATCGAGCGCGGCGCGAACGACGACCAGATCCTGCCGCTCGTGCGCCACTTCCGTCATGGCGGCGTGGCCGTGCGCTTCATCGAATACATGGACGTCGGCGGCGCGAGCGCGTGGTCCGGCGACAAGGTCGTGCCGGCCGCACGGATGCGCGAACTCATCGAAGCGAGCTATCCGCTCGTGCTCGTCGGCGAACCGGGACACGACGCCACCGCGATCCGCTGCCGGCACATCGACGGCGCGGGCGAGGTCGGCTTCATCGCGAGCGTGTCGCATCCGTTCTGCGGCACGTGCTCGCGCGCCCGCGTGTCGGCCGACGGCCAGCTCTATACGTGCCTGTTCGCGACGCAGGGCACCGACCTGCGGCCGTGGCTCGCCGAAGGCGCATCGATCGACCAGCTCGCCGACGCCGTGCGCGCGCGATGGACGCGGCGCGACGACCGCTATTCCGAGCGACGCGCCACGCGTGCGGCCCGGTCGTCGGGCAAGACCTATCCAACCGTGCGCATGTCGCTCGTCGGCGGCTGACGGCTGCCGCGCTTGGCGGCGCGCACCGCTTACTGGAGAACCGTCATGACGAGTTTCACCGAATCCCGTGCCGCGTCACCCGACGATCCGTCGCGTGACGGCAGCCATGCCGAACCCGCCGACCCGCACGCCGAGCCGCCGCCAGCGATTGCCGCCGGCTTCGAAGTGCGTGTGCAGTACGCGGCGATCGACGCCGGCACCGAGATCGCACCGATCGTTCGTAATCCGAATGTCGGCGCGGTCGTGAATTTCCTCGGTGTCGTGCGCAACGAAGGCGACGTCGACGACGTGATCGCGCTCGAGGTCGAGCACTATCCGACCATGACCGAGCAGGCGCTGTGGAGCATCGTCGAGGAAGCCAGCGCGCGCTGGCGGCTCGAAGCGGTCAGGATCGTGCATCGCGTCGGGCGCATTCCGCTCGGCCAGCCGGTGGTGATCGTCGTGGTGGCCGCCGCGCATCGTGCGTCGGCGTTCGATGCGTGTGAATTCATCATGGACTTCCTGAAGACGCATGCGCCGTTCTGGAAGAAGGAGATCCGGCACGACGGCGTGGCCGGCTGGGTCGAGCCGAAGGCGCATGACGATCAGGCGATGCGGCGCTGGGGTTGAGCGTGCCGGACAACGCGTTGCCGATTCCGCCCATTCCGCCGATTTCGCTCGGGACATTCCAATGAAACTGACGATCAAATACTTTGCGAGCATTCGCGAACAACTGCATATCGATCAGGAAGTCGTCGAGATCGATGCGCAGGCGGTCACCGTCGACGCGCTGCGCGGCACGCTCGCCGCGCGCGACGCGCGCAGCGGCGAAGCGCTGCGGATGGACCGGCCCGTGCGGGCAGCCGTGAATCTCGAGATGGTGACCGGCGGGTTCGTCGTGCGGGAGGATAGCGAGGTGGCATTCTTTCCGCCGGTAACGGGCGGGTGATCCGTTCGCATCGGGCGGCGACCGGCAGATCGTCTGCCGCTCGACGCGTTACAGATGGCTAGTAGAGCCCGCGAAGAAATTCCGGAACCGGGTGGTCGATCGACGCCAGGTAGCCTGCCATCGCGCCGGCCACTTTCCGCACGGCCGGACGCGCCGTCATCCGTTCGCGCCAGGCGAGCAGGTTCGGCGTTTCCGCCGTCATCGGCGCGCCCTTGCGCGCGCCGAACAACTGCGCCATGTAGAACGCGATGTCCGCGTACGAATAGGTTTCGGCCAGAAACTCCCGGTCCGCCAGCACGCGCTCCATGCGTCGATAGTATTGCCGCGCTTCGTCGCGTGCGGCCCGCGCCGCAGGATGATCCGGAGTTTCTTCGAGGCCCATCAACCGGATGATGTGCGGGAAATAGATCTCGTCGCTGCAGTGCTCGAGCTGACGCGCGACCGCGCGCGCCTTCGGGTGCGCCGGCCACAGCGCGGGATCGGGCTGCAGGTCCTCGAGATACTCGAAGATCTGCGTGGAATCGAAAATCTCCAGGTCGCCGTCGATCAGTACCGGCACCTGACGCTTCGGGTTGATGCGCACGACGGCCGGATGCTTCGGGTCGTAGCCGCGTTGCTGGCTGAACGGCACCAGTACGCGCTCGAACGCGATGCCCTTTTCGTGCGCCGCGATCTCGACTTTCGCGCCGAACATGCTCAGCGGACCGGTCATGATTTTCATCTGTCGCTCCTCGACGGGTTTCGCGCCGCGATCTTCACGGCGATGCTTCGTGTTGTCGGCAAGCCCGTACTCGACTCCACTTCGTGAATGCCGTACGCGGATGTGTTCGATAATAGGTCCGTTAACATGACATCCCATGTCATGTATTCCGGATGAGGCGTCGCATATGAAAGCCAGCCGCTTGTTATCGATCATGATGATGCTGCAGGCGCGCGGCCGCATGACCGCGCCGGCGCTGGCTGCCGCGCTGGAGGTATCCGAGCGCACGATCCTGCGCGATATCGATCAGTTGTCGACGGCCGGCGTGCCGATCTGGGGCGACCGCGGACGCAACGGCGGCTTTCAGTTGCAGGATGGCTGGCGTACCGATCTCACGGGGCTTACCGAGCAGGAAGCGCATGCGTTGATTCTGGCGGGTCTGCCGGGGCCCGCAGGCGAACTGGGGCTCGACGGCATGGCCGCTTCCGCGCGGCTGAAGATGATCGCCAGCCTGCCGCCGGACTCGCGCGAGCACGCCGATCGGGTCGCGAGCCGATTGCACGTCGATACCCTCGATTGGTATCGCGCGCAGGAAACGCCGGTGTTTCTGCGTGAAGTCGCCGATGCGGTGTGGCAGTCGCGGCGGATCGACGTGACGTACGAGAGCTGGCGTGGCGTGTCGCGTCGCGCACTCGATCCGCTTGGGCTGGTGCTCAAGGGTGGCGCATGGTACGTGGTGGCGAAGATTGCCGGCAAGCGCGATGCGCTGACTTTTCGGCTCGCGAATATTCGGGAACTCGGAGCGTCGGGCAGACGATTCAGGCGGCCTGCGCGGTTCGATCTGGCGCAGCACTGGCGTGACGCGATGAGCCGGTATGAGGCGGAGCTTTACCGGTTGAGCGCGCACGTCGCGGTGTCGGCGCGCGGGGAGAGCTGGCTGGTCAATGGGCGCGTCAAGGTCATGGCGGTTTTGGAGAATGCTCGTGGCGCCGTGGTGCCGTCTGGCTGGAAGCAATTCTCGATCCCGATCGAATCGATCGAGCACGGTGCCCGAAAGATGCTGGGGTTTGGTGCGGAGTTGAAGGTGCTTGGGCCGCCGGAACTTGTCGACAAGTTGAGGGAAGAGATAGAGGCGGCGAAGGAGTTATACGAACGGGACGTGTAGTTCGGGACGTGATCAGGAGCCGTTGAGCGAAACTCTTCCGATTCGACGGTTTTCTCTGGAAAAGATCCACTCTTTTCCGTGCACGGAATTGGCGGCGGAGCATGGAGATTACGATGGTTGGAGAAATCCACCAAATGACCAGATACGTCGGAGAATATTACTGTTTTGTGCCCCAATCACCATGTGATGCTCGATTATGGCGTCATTCCGATCGACCCACTAAAAATCAGGTCACATCAAAAACATAAAATTGGGGCCAACTACATTTCCTATCACAATGAAGTCGTCATGCAACCCGCTCACAAAACAGGCAAGTAGATGGTCAAGTGGCGCGACTTGCCATGACTTACGTCCAGCATCATTTCTCTTGATTCTTATATTCAGAGTATTTTCGCGAGTCGCCCCTCACTTTATCAGCTGGATATTTTGCTCGATTGAGCTCCATCTTCTCGAGCACGGCCTGAAAAAGATCGACATCCATCTTATCCGCGAGGCGAACCAGATACACTAATACGTCAGCCATCTCGTGACGGACAGCCATTAGGTTGGCTTCGCCAAGTTCGCTCTTGTCGCCCGAAACAAGCCATTGAAATGGCTCCAGCAATTCACTTGCTTCTATACTAAGCGCTGTCGCCAGGTTCTTTGGCGTGTGGAATTTGTCCCAGTCACGCTCGTCGACAAACTGGCGGACGAGTTCGCGCAGTTCCACCAGTTCATTCCGCAACCCAGACTTTTCCACGTAGCGACTCCCTGCTGCATATCCAGAATTTATCGATGCCGTCGACGGCATGCGGGCCTGAGAAATCTGCCCTCCAGCCTGCAAGCACGGATACCCCGCACCGACAGATCCGAATGATATAGGAGCTCGAAGCTGCCCCGGCAATCGTCGCGCCGAAGGAGGGCCGGATGCCGCCCCGCCGTCGGGCACACCGTGGCGTTTCCCGCCCACGCCGGTCGAAATTCTCCGCCCCCCCTTCGTATCAAGGCTTCGATGTGCCCCGTCGGATACCCAACGAGACCGTCCATCCACTCCGCGCCTCAACTCTTATATAAGACATAAGACATTTGACGCCTCACCATATTGCGATTAGAATCCCGCTCAAAGCAGTGAAGCAGTGTCCGGAAAGCAGCCTCGGCGTGCCTGGAAAGCCCTTCCCCTGAAACGCAATCTCAGCAGGTCCCCCCATGCTTGAAAACTTTCGTGCTCACGTGGCCGCCCGCGCCGCGCTCGGTATTCCCCCCCTGCCGCTGACGGCCCAGCAAACCGCCGAACTGGTGGAACTGCTGGCGAACCCGCCCGCAGGCGAAGAGCAGACGCTGCTCGACCTGATCACCCACCGCGTCCCCGCCGGCGTCGACGAAGCCGCGCGCGTGAAGGCCGGCTTCCTGGCCGCCGTCGCGAAGGGCGAGACGGCCTGCCCGCTGATCTCGCGCGAGCGCGCGACCGAACTGCTCGGCACGATGCTGGGCGGCTACAACATCCAGCCGCTGATCGAGCTGCTGTCCGACGACGCGGTCGCGGCCGTCGCGGCCGACGCGCTGAAGAAAACCCTGCTGATGTTCGACCAGTTCCACGACGTGAAGGAACTCGCCGACCAGGGCAACGCGCACGCGAAGGCCGTGCTGCAGAGCTGGGCCGACGCCGAATGGTTCACGAGCCGTCCGGAAGTGCCGGAAAGCCTGACCATCACCGTGTTCAAGGTCACGGGCGAAACCAACACCGACGACCTGTCGCCGGCGCCGGACGCGACTACCCGCCCGGACATCCCGATGCACGCGCTGGCGATGCTGAAGAACGCGCGCCCCGGCATCATGCCGGAAGAAGACGGCAAGCGCGGCCCGGTCAAGTTCATCGAATCGCTGAAGGAAAAGGGTCACCTGGTCGCCTACGTCGGCGACGTGGTCGGCACCGGCTCCTCGCGCAAGTCGGCCACCAACTCGGTGCTGTGGTTCACCGGCGAAGACATCCCGTTCGTCCCGAACAAGCGCTTCGGCGGCGTGTGCCTCGGCGGCAAGATCGCTCCGATCTTCTACAACACGATGGAAGACGCCGGCGCGCTGCCGATCGAGCTCGACGTGTCGCAGATGGAAATGGGCGACGTGGTCGAACTGCGCCCGTACGAAGGCCGGGCGCTCAAGGACGGCAACGTGATCGCCGAATTCCAGGTCAAGTCCGACGTGCTGTTCGACGAAGTGCGCGCCGGCGGCCGCATTCCGCTGATCATCGGCCGCGGCCTGACCGCCAAGGCGCGTGAAGCGCTGGGCCTCGCGCCGTCGACGCTGTTCCGCCTGCCGCACCAGCCGGCCGACAGCGGCAAGGGCTTCTCGCTCGCGCAGAAGATGGTCGGCCGCGCATGCGGTTTGCCGGAAGGCCAGGGCGTGCGCCCGGGCACGTACTGCGAACCGAAGATGACCTCGGTCGGCTCGCAGGACACCACGGGCCCGATGACCCGCGACGAACTGAAGGACCTGGCGTGCCTCGGCTTCTCGGCCGACCTCGTGATGCAGTCGTTCTGCCACACCGCCGCGTATCCGAAGCCGGTCGACGTGAAGACGCACCAGACGCTGCCGAACTTCATCAGCACCCGCGGCGGCATCGCGCTGCGCCCGGGCGACGGCGTGATCCACTCGTGGCTGAACCGCATGCTGCTGCCCGACACCGTCGGCACCGGCGGCGACTCGCACACGCGCTTCCCGATCGGCATCAGCTTCCCGGCAGGCTCGGGCCTGGTCGCGTTCGCGGCCGCCACCGGCACGATGCCGCTGGACATGCCGGAATCGGTGCTGGTCCGCTTCAAGGGCAAGATGCAGCCGGGCGTCACGCTGCGTGACCTGGTCAACGCGATTCCGCTGGTCGCGATCAAGCAGGGCATGCTGACGGTCGCCAAGCAAGGCAAGAAGAACATCTTCTCGGGCCGCATCCTCGAAATCGAAGGCCTGCCCGACCTGAAGGTCGAGCAAGCGTTCGAACTGTCGGATGCGTCGGCCGAGCGTTCGGCGGCCGGTTGCACGGTGCACCTGAACAAGGAACCGATCATCGAGTACCTGAACAGCAACGTCACGCTGCTGAAGTGGATGATCGCGCAGGGCTATCAGGATCCGCGCAGCCTGCAGCGCCGCATCACGGCCATGGAGCAGTGGCTGGCCGACCCGCAGCTGCTGTCGCCGGATGCCGACGCCGACTACGCGGCCGTCATCGAGATCGACCTGGCCGACATCCACGAGCCGATCGTTGCCTGCCCGAACGACCCGGACGACGTGAAGACGCTGTCGGACGTCGCGGGCGCCAAGATCGACGAAGTGTTCATCGGCTCGTGCATGACCAACATCGGTCACTTCCGCGCCGCGTCGAAGCTGCTGGAAGGCAAGCGCGACATCCCGGTCAAGCTGTGGGTCGCGCCGCCGACCAAGATGGACCAGAAGCAGCTGACGGAAGAAGGTCACTACGGCGTGTTCGGCACGGCCGGCGCCCGCACCGAAATGCCGGGCTGCTCGCTGTGCATGGGCAACCAGGCACAGGTGCGCGAAGGCGCGACGGTGATGTCGACGTCGACCCGCAACTTCCCGAACCGCCTGGGCAAGAACACGAACGTGTACCTCGGCTCGGCGGAACTGGCGGCGATCTGCTCGCGTCTCGGCAAGATCCCGACCAAGGACGAGTACATGGCCGACATGGGCGTGCTCACCGCCAACGGCGACAAGATCTACCAGTACATGAACTTCGACCAGATCGAAGACTTCAAGGAAGTCGCCGACACCGTGCAGATCTAAGCATGCGGTCGCGCCGCGGCGGGTCGTGCCCGTCGCGGCGACACGCAATGGCGCCGCGGGCTGAATGCCTGCGGCGCCATTTTTTTTGGTGTCGCCGACGCCGTAAAACGGTCCGGCTCACACGTCAGACCATCGCCTTCAGCCAGTCGAGCAGCATCGACTGCGCGCTTCCGTCGTTCACAGGCTCCGGCGTCAGCAGACAATAGTGCGAACCGTCCTCGACGAAACCCATCGGCGCAACCAGGACACCGCTTTCGAGGTCATCGCGAACGAGATGCCACGGACCGATCGCGACACCCAGCCCCGCGACGGCCGCCTGAAGGCTGAAATAGAAATGGTCGAACACCTGCCCGCGTCCGCCGCCCGCCGGTTGGCGCGCGGCCGTCGCCCATTCCTTCCATGCGTCCGGCCGTGTCCGGGTATGCAGTCGCGGCGCGCTCCGCTTCAACGCGCGGTCATGCCGACTGCCGGAAAACCACGTATCGACCTTGTCGGGCCGGCACACCGGACCGACCTTCTCCGCGAACAGTCGCTCCGCTTGATAGCCGGCGGGCCACGCAAAGTCATTGCGGCGAATCGCCATGTCGATGCCGTGGTCGAACGAGAACGGGCCGCCCGCCGCGGCGAGATGGATATCGATGCCCGGGTAAGCTGCCTGAAAATCCGGCCAGCGCGGAATCAGCCAGCGCATCAGCAGCGTCGGTTCGCACGACAGCACCCAACGCTGCGCGCGGGCCGCCTCGGTCCGCAATTCATGCGCAGCCTGTCTCATCAGATGCAGGCCGTCATGGACGGCCTGCGCCAGCTTGCGGCCCGCTTCGGTCAGGAACACACGACGACTGCGCCGCTCGAACAACGCCACGCCCAGATCGTCCTCGAGCAGACGCACCGCGCGACTGACGGCGCCGTGCGTCAGATGCAGTTCATCGGCGGCCCGGCTGAAATGCTCATGGCGCGCCGCTGCCTCAAAGCAGCGCAGGGCCATCAACGACGGCAGCTTGGCGCGCACTTCATGTGAGTCAGGCTCACCATTCTGGTCAGAAATCATCGTTTTTCCTGATGAACCGTGATCCCTAATATTGACGCATCACGATGAATTTCAAAAGGATGACGCAATGACGGAATGGATAGTCGTAGTCACCATCACGCTGCTGGCCGTCATCAGCCCCGGGCCGGATTTCGCGATGGTCACGCGCAACAGCCTGATGCTGTCGCGCCGCTCGGGCTTGCTCACCGCGTGGGGAATCGGGCTGGGCGTGACGGTGCACGTGAGCTACACGCTGCTCGGCGTCGGTTTGCTGATCCGCCAGTCGCTGTGGCTCTTCAATGCCGTCAAGCTCGTCGGCGCGCTCTACCTGATCTACCTCGGCGCGAAGATGCTCGCGGCCAAACCCGTGGACGGCCGCCCCGCGACGCAGGCAGCGCCGCTGTCGGATCTGGCGGCGCTGCGCACCGGTTTTCTGACCAACGCGCTGAATCCGAAAACCACCGTGTTCATCGTCAGCCTGTTCATGCAGGCAGTCCGCCCCGACACGCCATTACCGGTGCAGATTGGCTACGGCCTGTTCATCGCGCTGGCGCACGCGGGCTGGTTCAGTCTCGTGGCGCTCTGTTTCTCCGCCGACGCCGTCCGCGATCGCTTGCTGTCCGTGCGTCACTGGATCGATCGCACGTTTGGTGTGTTGCTCGTCGGCTTTGGCGTGATGCTGGCCGTCGCGCGCGGCAGCCGCTGAGCCGCGAGCCGTCGGCTTGATCGACGTGCGCCGCTTCCTCGACATGCCGTCGCGCGCGTTCCGCACGGCGCTGATCGAGGCGACCGGCGTGATGTTCACGCCGGGCAGCGCGCTCGACATGGAAGGCTATGTGCGGATCGGCTATGCCAACAACCGGACCGTGTTCGAGCAAGGGCTCGCACGCGTGTCCGGGTTTCTGCGCGTGAAGGCCGGCTGATCGCGGCGCGCCGACGCCCGGGCCCGCGGCTCAGCCCGGATATCGGTATCGCACGGGCCGGTGCACGCGACGCGCACCGGCCTTCGCTTCATCGCATGCACGAGGCCGCGAGCTTCCCGACCGCGATCACCGCCTGCTCGATCTCCGGCGACCACGGGCTGCTGTAGTTCAGCCGGATGAAGTTCCGGTAGTTGTCGGTGATCGAGAACATGTAGCCGGGCCCGATCGTGATCCCCTGCTCCAGCGCGAGCTGGTACAAACGCATCGCATCGACCTGCGCCGGCAATTCGACCCACAGCACGTAGCCGCCGGCCGGGCTCGAGATGCGCGTGCCCTCCGGGAAGAACCGCGACACCATCGCGCGCATCAGGTTCGCCTGCTGCGCATACGCCTTGCGCAAGCGCCGCAGATGGTGCTCGTAACCGTCGCGTTCGAGAAACTCGGCGATCGCGAGCTGAGGCAGCGACGGCGTCGCCAGCGTGTTCAGGAACTTCAGCTTCTCGACCTGATCGCGATACCGGCCCGGCAATGCCCAGCCGATCCGGTAGGCGGCCGTCAGGCTCTTCGAGAACGACGCGCAGTGCAGCACGATTCCGTTGCGATCGTAGGACTTCAGCGTGCTCGGATGCGCATCGCCGAAATACAGTTCGTTATACACACCGTTCTCGATGATCGGCATGTCGACGCGGGTCGCGAATTCCACCAGTTCGCGCTTGCGCTCGTCGGGCATCTGGAAGCCGAGCGGGTTCTGGAAGTTCGGCATCACCATGCATGCCGCGATCGGCTGCGACTTTGCGATCGCCGCCAGCGCCGCGATGTCGATCCCGTATTCCGGATGCGTCGCGACCTCGATCGCCTTCATCCCCATCCGCTCGATCGCGTGCAGCATCGCGTAGAACGTCGGCGACTCCACCGCGATCGTGTCGCCCGGTTTCGCGACCGCCTGCAGGCACAGGTTGATCGCCTCCGTCGCGCCGACCGTCACGATGATCTCGTTCGGATCGACCGACATCCCGTTTTCCAGGTAGCGCCGTGCGATCTGCCGGATCAGGCGCGGATGGCCCGGCGGCAGCCCGTCGGTCACGCCCCACAGCGACTTGTCGCGGCCGGCCGCATATGCGTAGCGGTTCAGCTTCTCGAACGGAAACAGGCTCGGGTCCGGATACGGCGAGCCGAGCGGCACCGCGTCGTCGGTACCGATCGAGCGCAACGTCGACAGCACGAGCCGGCTCATGTCGACCGACGACGAGATCGCGATCGGCTTCGACGGCCGCAGCTCGCGCACCGGCGCATGGTTGTCGTCGCGCCGCAGGTTCACGAAGTACCCCGACTGCGGGCGGCTTTCGAGCAGCCCGCGGCTTTCGAGCAGCAGATACGCGTGCAGCACGGTCGTGATGCTGATCCGGTGCTGCTGGCTCGCCTGCCGCACCGACGGAATCCGGTCGCCGTGCCGGTACACGCCCTGGCGGATCAGGCGTTCGATGTCGTCCGCGAGTTTTTCGTAGAGCTTCATCGCAGGCTCCCCGCCGGCCTGCGCATGCGCGCCGCCGTCCCGTGCGCGTCCGATACGCGCGTGTGCTGCCCGTCGACCGGGCTGTCGTGATGCCTGATTGCTCCCTCCGGTTTTGCCTTTTCCATCGCAGTGGCTCGCTTTTGAAGATGCGCCGGGAGGCCCGTGACGTCTGGGCCTGCGGCACTGTGCACTTGATGATTGAATCTTAAAAGCAGAACAGTTGGCACGGAGTACACACATCGGATACGCACACAAGAGTACAGTTCAGCGCGAATTGGCGATTTCGGGCGAACTGTACGTCTTAGGAATTGATGCGGTGGCTGGGGAGTCGAGGGCGGGACGGTGTGATCGCGCAGTTGCGTCTGCGGTATCCGGCAATGCAGCAAGGGCCCGGGAGGGATGGGCCGCGGCGACCCGCGATCCGTACCGCCGTGAAAATCGCGCCAGAACGCCGCGGCGACTCGCACGGCCGTCGGCGTGCGTCTTGACGGTCGAGCAATCGGGCCCGGATGAGGTGCGGCCGCGGTCCGATGAGGACAACCAACTCGGGCCGTTCGCTGACGCCCGGCGTGGGGATCGACATCGGCCGGCCCGATACCGGCAGCGAACCGCTAGCCGCCACCGCTGCACGCGAGGTCGTGCCCGCGTTACGGCGCCGCGCGGCTGCCGCGGCGGATCGCCGAAGTCGTCGCTGGGTTGCCCGACCGGGCGGCGCGCGTCAGATCGAACCGAACAGCGCGCGCGGCCGGTCCTTCAGCGTGCCGGCCAGGATCCGCAGCCCGTTCACGAGCTCGTCGCGCGTCGCCGGGCACGCGAGGTTGATGCGCACGCCGTGCTCGATTTCCGCGCGATCGACCGCGAACGTCGACGACGGCATCACGATCACGCCACGCGCCTTCGCGTTCGCGGCGAAATCGTCGGCCCGCCACGGCGGCGGCAGCCGCAGCCACACGAACATGCACGCGGGATCCGACTTCAGGTGACCGGCCGGCAGCAGTTCCCGCGCAAGATCGACGCGCGCGCGGATCTCCGCCAACTGCGCGCTCATGATCCGCTCGGCGGTGCCGTTCTCGATCCACACCGTCGCGATCAGCATCGACGTCGGCGCGGGCATCCACGCGGTGGTGCGCACCGCTTCCGCGCACAGCGCGACGCTGTCGCGCGGGCAGCTCAGGTAGCCGAGACGCAGCCCGGGCGCGAGGATCTTCGACGTCGCGCCGATATGGAACGTCAGCTCGGGACACAAGCCCGCGATCGCCGGCAGCCGGTCGCGCACGAGCGGCCCGTACACGTCGTCCTCGATGATCGTCACGTGATGGCGGCGCGCGACGTCGACGAGCGCCATGCGGCGCGCGAGGCTCATCGTCGTCACGGTCGGGTTCTGCAGGTTCGGCACGACGAAGATCGCCTTGACGGGCATGCGCTGGCAGATCCGCTCGATCTCGTCGGGCAGCAGGCCGTCGTCGTCGGCCGGCGCGCTGACAATCTCGAACTGGAACACGGGCGCGAGCGCCTTCAGGCCGTAATACGTGAGCCGGTCGGCGACGATCACGCCGTCGGTGCCGATCAGGCTGTTCAGCACCGCATAAAGCCCGTGCTGCGCGCCGCTCGTGACGACCACCTGGTCGCGCGACGGCGTGAAGCCCGGCGCGGCCAGCCACTGCGCGCCCGCGGCGCGCGCCCAGTCGGGGCCCTGCGGCGGCTGGTATTCCTGCAGCGAGGCGAAACGCGGATCGGCCGGCAGCGTGCCGAACGTCTGCGCGAGGCTCGCCAGGAACTCGCCGGTCGCCGGCCGGTTCACCGTCAGGTCGATCACCCCGTTGCCCGCCGCGAGCGACGCACGGGCCGGCTCGATGCTCGGCATCGCGCCGCCGGTGACGAGCGACCCGCGCCGCTTGCTGCCGATCACGAGGCCGCGCAGCTGCAGCTCCTTGTACGCACGCGACACGGTCGACACGTTGATGCCGAGCTCGGTCGCGAGCTGGCGCTGCGGCGGCAGGCGGCTGCCCGGCGGGTACATGCCGTTGCGGATTTCCGCCTCGATCGAGCTCGATACCTCGACATAGGTCGGCCGCTTCGCCTGCGCCGGCGCGTCGCCGTCGCGCTCACCGGAAAGTTTGTCTGCTGCCATGTATCGCCTTCGCCCACACAAAAAACGTTTGTCTGCCGTTTAAACCTGTCCAGCGATTGTATATGACATCCCCTTCCGGTCAAACGTCTGCCGAAAAGTCTGTCGAATCAGCCAATTGGAATCGGGTAAACGCTAGCGCCACACAATCGATTTTTGATTGCACACAAAAATTTACTGTGTGATTCTTGATCCCATCTTTGTGTGAATCAGGTGTGGTGAAGGAGAGGCGTCATGGCGAACATCGCCATCGTGGGGGCAGGCTTCATCGGACTCGGCGCGGCGGCCTGGCTGCAGCGCGACGGGCATCGCGTCACGCTGTTCGATCCGGCCGGCGTCGGCCATGGCGCGTCGTTCGGCAACGCCGCGACGTTCGCGCCGTATGGCTGCGTGCCCGTCAACGGCCCGTCCGTGTTCCGCGACATGCCGCACTTCCTGTTCGCCGCCGACAGCCCGCTGCGCATCCGCTGGCCTTACCTGCTGCGCGGCGCGCCGTGGCTCGCGCGGTTTCTCGTCGCGTCGACGCCCGCGCATCACGCGCGCAGCGCGAGCGCGCTGGCCGCGCTGCTGACGCGCGCCGCCGACGGCTATGCGCCGTTGCTCGCGCCGTCGCGGCTCGCGGCATTCGTGCGGCCGCGCGAATGCCTGTACCTGTATGCCCGGCAGGCGTCGTTCGACGCCGCGCAGCCGTCGCTCGCGCTGCGGCGCCGGCTCGGCGTGCCGTTCGACACGCTCGACGCGGACGCGATCCGCCGGCTCGAGCCCGCGCTCGCGCCGATCTTCACGCGCGGCGTGCTGTTCCACGGAAGCTGGCATTTCTCCGATCCGTGCGGGTTTCTCGGCGAACTGTTCGCGCATCTGGCAACCGGCGGCGCGACGCTCGAACGCGCGCAGGTCGAACGGATCAAGCCCGTCGGCGACGGCGTGAACCTGCATGCGGGCGGCGCCGTGCGCTGCTTCGATCATGTGGTGATTGCCGCCGGCGCCCGCTCGCGCGCATTCGCCGCCGCGTGCGGCGACCCCGTGCCGCTCGATACCGAGCGCGGCTACCACGTGCAGTTCGCCGCGCACGAGCAGATCGTCACGCGGCCGGTCGGCTGGGCCGAGCGCGGGTTCTACATGACGCCGCTCGACGAAGGATTGCGCGCGGCCGGCACCGTCGAACTCGGCGGCTTCGACGCCGGCATGAACCGCTCGCTGGTCGCGCTGCTGACCCGCTCCGCGCGCGAAGCGCTGCCATCGCTCGGCACCCCGACGCGCAGCTGGCTCGGCTTTCGGCCCACGCTCCCGGACGGCGTGCCCGTGATCGGCCGCGCGCGGCGCAGCGCGCGCGTGATTCACGCATTCGGCCACCAGCATCTCGGCGTCACGCTCGCCGGCATCACCGGGCGGATCGTCGCCGATCTCGTCGCGCAACGCGCGCCGCCGCTGGATCTCACCCCTTACCGGGCCGCGCGGTTCTGACGCGCGCCACGACTTCCACCACTGCAAGGAGGCATCATGAATCGTCGTAACTGGCTGGCATGGCTGGCCGTCTGCTCGATCGGCACGGTCACTGCGTCCGCGCAGGCCGCCGACCCGGAAACCGTCAAGATCGGCTTCGCCGGCCCGCTGACGGGGCCCGTCGCGCGGGTCGGCAAGGACCTGCAATACGGCGCGCAGCTCGCGCTCGACGAGGAGAACGCGAAACACCCGACCATCGGCGGCAAGCCCGTGCGCTTCGTGCTCGACGTGCAGGACGACCAGGCCGATCCGCGCATCGCGATCCAGGTCGGGCAGAAGCTCGTCGACGACGGCGTGGTCGGCGTGATCGGCCACTACAACTCGGGCTGCAGCATCCCCGCGTCGGCCGTCTACAAGCAGGCGAACGTCGCGATGATCACGCCCGGCTCGACCAATCCGCAACTGACGATGCAGGGCTTCAAGAACGTGTTCCGCACGATGGGGCACGACGGCGTCGGCGGCGTGGTCGCCGGACGCTTCGCGGTCGAGCAGCTGAAGGCGAAACGGATCGGCATCATCGACGACCGCACCGCCTTCGGCCAGGGGCTCGCGGACGCCTTCGAGAAAGGCGTGAAGGACGCGCACGGCAGCATCGTCGGCCGCGAATACACCAACGACAAGGCCGTCGATTTCCGCGGCATCCTGACCACGATGAAGAGCAACAACGTCGACCTGCTGTTCTTCGGCGGCCTCGACGAACAGGGTGCGATGCTCGTCAAGCAGATGCGCTCGCTCGGCATTCGCGCGCAGCTGTTCGGCGCCGGCGCGCTGAAAAGCAATGCGTTCCTGAAGATCGCCGGCAACGCGGGCGAAGGCACGCAGGATCTCGAGCCGGGGCCGGCGCTCGACAAGCTGCCGTCCGCCATCGCGTTCGCGCAGCGCTACAAGGCGCGCTTCAACCAGGACGTCGAGCTGTATGCGCCGTTTGCGTATGACGCGGCGCTCGCGATGATCGCGGCGATCCACAAGGCCGATTCGGTCGACCGCGGCAAGATCGTCGCCAGCCTGCCGGGCGTATCGGTCACCGGCGTGACCGGGAAGATCTCGTTCGACGAGCGCGGCGACCTGATCAAGCCGCCCTACACGCTGTTCCGCGTCGAACAGGGGCAGTGGCACAGCATTCGCACGGTCGGCGGCGCGTCGAACTGATCGACGCCGGGCAGCGCGCGGCAGGCGGCGTCATCGCGCCGCCTGCTGCCGCTGCACCTCCTGCGCCTTCATCTGCAGATACGCGCCGCGCTCGACTTCGTGCAGTTGCTGCGGATACTGCTCGGTCGCGTCGAACCAGCGTGCGAGGCGCTGGTCGAGCGGCTTGTCGAGCGTCGCGAGATACGTGTCGATCGCGAGGTAGTAGCGCATCGTGTTGCGCTCCAGCAAGCCGCGCACGCCGCCGATGTATTGCGGCTGCGCGGCCGATGCGCCGCTCGCGACCGTGAACCCGACCTTGTCGCTGCCGACCGTCGCGAGGTAGGTCTTCATCGCCATGCGGCCGACCGTGCCGAAGCCGTACGAATACGTGAGGTGCAGGAACGTGCGCGATGCGCCGACCGGCACGGCCTCCAGCGCGATCCGGTAGTTCCTGGTGCCCATCGGGCCGCTGTCGGCGGTCAGGTCGACCTGGAAGTAGTCGGGTGTTGCGGCGGCCACACCGTAGCGGAACTGCACGCGGTAGGTATCCGACAGCTTCTGCTCGATCTTGCGGCCGAGGTTCACGTCGAGCACCGGACCGTCGCTGCCGGTCGATGCATGACAGTACTTCGTGTTCAGGTGCAGGATCAGCACCGCGCACCAGTTCGCGGGGCCTTGTGCAGGATCGTTGAGCTTGCCGTTCACGACGGAGAACGGGTAGTCGACGACCGCGTAGATATCGCCCTTCAGCGATGAAGATGCCTCGGACGATTCGAGGTACAGCGGGCGGTGGAACGGGTTGTTCTTCAGTTGCTCGCCGAGGCTGTGGTAGCGGTCGAGCAACGCCGCCGCGCCGTCCGCGCCGAACGACAGCGCGCTCCAGCCGACGCAGAGCGCCGCGACGAGCGCGTGCCAGGCGCGGCGCGCGTGGCGCGCGGCTTGCGGGTGTGTGGATGTCTCCATTCTTGTGCTCCAGCGGGGGGCGCGGTGGTCGCGCACATGGTTCACAGAATACGCCGATCGCTATCGGCCCCGCTTCACCGGCACCGGCAGTTGCGCGGCCGTGATCCGGATCAGCGTCGACAGCCATTCGCGGTCGTCCCAGCGCTCGCCTCCGATGACGAGATGCGGCTTCGCCGTCGGATACGGCGGACCTTCCTCGCACGCACCGAGAAACGCACGCCCGTCGGGCGTCGGCTTGACGAACAACCGGTCGTCGCACACCAGCGCGACCATCTTGCCGTCGCAGTAGATGCCGAATTCGCCGAACATCTTGCGGGCCGACACGGTGCCCGCCGCAGCCATCTGCTCGACGATGAAATCGACGGTTCCCTGACTCGATGCCATCCATGCGCTCCGTGATCGAATAAGCGTTCTGACCGTCACCGATGCGGTGTCGTTCCGTTCAATCCTCGCGCAATCGCGCGTGCGCCCTGCTCCCCCTGCTCCCCCTGCTCATTTGTCAGCCGAAAACGCACTCGACATCTGCCGCGCCCGCTTCACATCGTCCCCGTGCAGATAAATCGACGTCGTCGAAATCGACGCATGCCGCAGGTTGTCGCGCACCGTCGTCAGCTCCGCGCCTCGCGCGAGCGCATGCGTCGCATGCGTATGGCGCATCCAGTGCGGGCTCGCCTGCCGCAGCTTCTGCGCGAGCGCCGGGTTGTCGTCATCGACGCGCGCGGCCGTCTGCACGAAGAAGCGCTGCATCACCTTCCACAGCCGCACGCTCGTGATCCCGGCCGCCCCGTCTTCCGCGAGGCTCGGAATCAGCGGCGTATCCGGCCGCCAGCGCACCGGCGTCACCGGCAACCGCCGCGCGACCAGATGACGATCGAGCGCCGTGCGCGCGAGCGGCGGCAGCGCGACGCGCGCGGCCTTGCTGCCTTTGCCGATCACCTTCAGCCACGCATCGCCGTGCGCGTCCGTGTCGATGTCGCCGAGCGTCGCGCCGACCAGTTCGCTCGCACGCAGCCCGGTCGCATAGCCGAAATCGAGGATGAAGCGCAGCCGTTGCGCGGCGGCCGGCGTCCAGCCGGACTGCGGCGCGTCGGGCGACGCGCGCTTGCGAAACTCGAGCCCGTCGGCGATCGTGCGCACCAGCAGCCACTCGCCTTCGGTGAACGCGTGCGACGTGTCGAGCGCATTCGCGCCGCGCGTGTCGCGCACCTTGACGCCCGCGAACGGATTCGCGAGCAGGTAGCGCTGGTCGATCAGCCAGCGGAACAGCGCGCCGAGCACCGACAGCGTGTACGCGGCCGAACGCGCGGACAGCCCGCCCGAAAACGGCCGCCAGTCGGGCGCGCCGCGCGGTCGCACCGGGCCCACCCAACGCTCGTGCGGCGTCGGGG
Organism: Burkholderia sp. BCC1977; assembly: GCF_905339595.1. Lineage (NCBI taxonomy): Bacteria > Pseudomonadati > Pseudomonadota > Betaproteobacteria > Burkholderiales > Burkholderiaceae > Burkholderia > Burkholderia sp. BCC1977. The sequence continues at coordinate 61,186 of NZ_CAJPGQ010000022.1, read as the reverse complement.
TGCGCAGGAACGCGCGATACGCGACCGCATCCTCGGTCGTCAGCGACGACAGCGCGCGCCCGCGCTCGACGATCGCCCACAGGATCAGCCGCTCGGCCTCCTTCCGGTATGCGCGGCGCGTCGCGGCCGATTCGTGCAGCGACAGCCACGCGTGCACGGCCGCGTAATCGTTGTCCGCGTCGAGCGTGCTGGTTGCGCGCGGCGCGCGGAACGTGCCGTTCGATCCGTCGACTTCGTGCGGCAGCTTCAGCTGCTCCCATGGCACGATGCCGCTGCGCGGCGTCGCCGCGATCAGCGCGCGCGCCCGCTCGGTCAGGTCCGGATGCGCGGAAAAGAACGCTTCGATATGCCGCGCGCTCGCCATGCCGAGCCCCGCGATCGCGCGCCACCACTGACGCCGCCGCGGAATCCGCACGGTCAGGTCGGCCAGCGTCGCGATCCCGTGCGCACGGAGCGCGGCGACCGCGCGCGCCGGCAGCCACAAACCGACGTCGTCGCTGATCTGCGGCACCGGCGCGCGCGCATGGCGCAGCACGCCGATCGCATCGGTCGCGGCCTTCGCCATCTGGATGCGCGCGCTGTCGGCATGACCGAGCTGCTCCGCGAGATCGGGGCGCCCGGCCTGCCGCGCGACGCGCACGAGGCGACGACGAATCCCGCCGATCACGCCGCGCGCCGAGCGCCCTTCGCCGAGACGATCGGGCAGATAGCGCTCGACCGCCTGGCGCACGGTCATGCCCGCATACCACGCACGCAGCGCGGCCAGTTCGTCGGCGTCGGGAAAGCCCGCGGGCGCAGGCGCGGAATCGGAGGAAGGCGGTGAGGCGAGGCGCGGTGTCATGGGCGCCAGTTTGACAGAACCGAGGACGCTCGAAAACGCCTCGAGCGCTATCGGCCTCGTGCGCGACGCCGGACACGCCCGGCATCGCGCAACCGCCTCGAACGGAACCCGTCAGCCGGTGACGCGCGTGCGCCGCACCTCGGACAGGTAGATGAGGACCAGCGACACCCACACGATCCCGTACAGGAACATGAAGCAGGTCGTGCGCACGCGCAGCAGGTCGAGCAGCGCGCCGAACAGGATCGGCAGCAGGAAGCCGCCGAGCCCGCCCGCGAGGCCGACGATGCCCGTGACGACGCCCATGTTGTCCGCGAAGTCGTCGGCGACGTACTTGAAGGTCGACGCCATCCCGAGCGCGAACACCGCGCCGAGCACGAAGGTCAGCGCGACGAAGCCGGCCACCGGCATCGCGAGGTTCAGCGTCGCGGTGCCGTCGATCGTGTGGATCACGAAGTCGGTCGCCGGATACGACAGCAGGAACAGCGCGATCCACGCGACCCACAGCCCCCACCACGTGACCGCATGCGCGCCGAAGCGGTCGGACAGCGCGCCGCCGAGCGCGCGCAGCACGGAGCCCGGCAGCGAGAAGCCGGCCGCGAACGCGGACGCCATCACGAGCGACATCCCGTATTCGCTCTTCAGGTACTGCGGGATCCACAGCGACAGCGCGGTGAAACCGCCGAACGTGATCGAGTAGTACTGGCACAGCCGCCACACGCGCGGATCGCGCAGCACCTTGAACGCATCGAGCCACGAGCCGCCGCGCTTGCCCGCGCCCGGATCGGGCGCCGACGCGACCCAGAAGATCACGGCCGTGACCAGCAGCGCGACCGCGTAGACGCGCGGCACGAAACGCCAGCCGTACGCGTCGAGCAGCAGCGGCGTGACGAACAGGTTGACGGCCGCGCCGCACGTGCCCGCGCCGAACACGCCCATCGCGAGCCCGCGCCGCTTCGGCGGGAAGAAGCGCGCGACATACGGCGTGCCGACCGCGAACGACGCGCCGACGCAGCCGAGGAACAGCCCGATGAACAGGAACTGCCAGAGCTGCGTCGCGTAGCTGACGATATAGACGGGAATCGCGCACACGACGAGCAGCACCGTCATCACGATGCGGCCGCCGAAGCGGTCGGTCCACGTGCCGAGCGGCAAGCGCATCAGCGCGCCGGTCAGCACGGGCGTCGACGTGAGCAGGCCGAATTCCGTGCTGCTCAGGCCGAGATCGCTGCGCAGCTGCACGCCGAGCACGCCGAACATCATCCACACGACGAAACACACCATGAACGCGAGCGTGCTCGCGGCCAGCACCGACCACGCGCGCAGCGGGATGGGCTGCGTGTCGGCGGCCAGGCCGACGTTACCTTGTTGAGTTGCCATACACAAAACCTCGTTTCATTGGACGAGCGGCCCGTTCGCGCCGTCGAAGGTCACGCCTTCGACGCGCGCGCCGCCCGCGAGTATCGCCACGTACTGCCGCATCGCCCGCTGCCGCACGCGTTCCGACAGGTACGCGGCGATCTGGCCGGCGGCTTCGTCGAACGGCACGACGTCGCCCGGCACGCGGCGCTCGATGCGCACGATGTGGAAGCCGAAGCGCGTATTGACGAGTTTCGGCAGCACGCCGAGCCCGTCCGTATCGAACAGCGCGGCCTCGAATTCCGGCACGGTGTCGCCGCGCAGCAACTGCCCGAGGCTGCCGCCGACTTGCGCCGACGGGCAATTCGACGATGCGCGCGCAACCGCTTCAAACGTCTCTGGCGCGGCCACCACGTCGGCGAGCGCGCGTTCCGCGCGCTGCCGCAGCGGCGCGAGCGGCACACGCTCGGTCACCGCGAACAGCACGTGGCTCGCATAGACGATGTCGTTGCGGCGAAAGCGCGCCGGATGCTGCGCGTAGTAGCGCTCGCAATCGGCGCGATCGGGTTCGGGCACATGGGTCAGCTCGCGTTCGAGCAGCGCGTCGACCGCCGCGTCGTCGAGCGGTGCGCCTTCGTCGATCAGCGCGAGCGACACCGCGCGCTGCCGCAGCAATTCACGTACCGCGAGCGCATGCCGTGCCGCGTCGAGCGGATCGGGTGCGTCGCCGTGATGCTCGGCCTCGGCCGCGATGGCCGCCTCGTCGATCGCGACGCCGTTGATCGTCAGCGGCGCCGTCGCGACTTCCGAGAGTACGTCGTTCATGCCGCCTCCTCAGCGCTTGCGCACGAGCTGGTACGGCCGGATCAGGTACGCGACCGATGCGATGCCGCTCCAGATGTGCACCATCCGCGTGAACGGCGACACGAGGAAGATCGTGAAGCCGAGCAGGATATGCAGCCGGTACGTCAGCGGCACGCCGACCAGCAGGCTCGCGATGTCCGGCCGGAACGTGACGACGCCCTTCACGTAGTCGGTAAGCTGCTCGAACATCGCGCCGTCCATGTGGCGCGTCGACAGCACGACGGTGCCGAGCCCGAGCGCGAGCTGCACCCACAGCATCAGCACGATCAGGATGTCCGACTTGCGGCTGTTCCTGCGGATGCGCGGATCGCCGAGGCGGCGCCAGATCAGGAGCGTCAGCCCAATGATCGCGGCGACACCGGCCGCACCGCCCGCCACCATCGCGACGAGCTGGTGCCCGGACGCCGACAGGAACGGCGACACGAGCCAGTGCGGTGCAAGGAAGCCGCCGAAGTGCCCGAGCACGACGACCAGCACGCCCCAGTGGAACAGGTTGCTGCCGAGCCGCAGCATCCCGTGGCGCAACAACTGCGACGAATCGCTTTTCCACGTGTATTGCTCGCGGTCGAAGCGGATCAGGCTGCCGACCAGCAGCACCGCGAGACAGATGTACGGGTAGATCCCGAACAGGAACTGATGCAAGTAAGCGTTCATGTCTTTCCCCTGTTGGGCCCGCGCCTACGCGCCGCGGGCCGGCCGCTTGTCGTGGAACCGCACCGTCTGCCCGGCCGGTGTTGCCGCGCCGACGAAGCGCACGGCTTCGTCCGCATACGACGCATCAAGCGCGCGGTAGTCGTCGGCACTCGGCCGTTCGGCGGCGACGTCGTCGTCCGCGGCCGCCGGTGCGTCGGCCGGCGCGAGGCCGGCCATCGGCAGCAGCGCGCCGACGACGAAGCTGTAATGGCTGCCGCGCTGCGCGAGCTGGCCGGCCAGCGCGCGCAGGATCTCGCCGGTCTCGCCGAGCAGATTGCGCGCGTCGGGCGCCGGCAGCCGCGACAGGTATTCGAGAAACACGGGCAGGTAGTCGGGCAACTCGCCCGGGTTCAGCGCCAGCCCGTGCCGCTCGTACATCTGCAGCAGGTCGACCATCGCCTGCCCGCGGTCGCGCGATTCGCCGTGCACGTGCTCGAACAGGTGCAGCGAGGTCGCGCGGCCGCGATCGAACAACGCGACGTAGTTCTCCTGCAGCGTCAGCAGGTCGCGCTCGCGCACGTACGCGAAGAACCGGTCGAGGCCCGCGCGCACCGCCTTCGGCATGCGCGCGCGTTCGTGCAGGTGGGCTTCGATCGAGTCGAGCACGTCGACGAGCGCGTCGTCGGGATAATCGAGCAGCGCCGCGAACGCCGCGTAGGTCGGATCGGGTGCGGTGCTCATCGGGACGCCTCGTGGATCGGAATGGTTTTCGTGCCCTTCTTCGGGCTGAACAGGCTGCCCTCCGAACGGCCGTCGGAACAGCCGTTGCCGAACGAGAAGCCGCACGATGCACGCAGGTCGTACGCGTTCTCCGCATACTCGCGGTGCGTCGTCGGGATCACGAAGCGATCCTCGTAGTTCGCGATCGCGAGATAGCGGTACATCTCCTCGACCTGCGCGAGCGACAGCCCGACCTGGTCGAGCACGCCGCGCGCATCGATGCCGTCGACATGACGCGCGCGCATGAACGCGCGCATCGCCAGCAGCCGCTCGAGCGCGAGCTTCACGGGCGCCTCGTCGCCGGCCGTCAGCAGGTTCGCCAGATAACGCAGCGGAATGCGCAGCGATTCGACGTCCGGCAGGTAGCCGTTCATCCCGAGCGCGCCGCTGTTCGCGGCCGAGTTGATCGGCGACAGCGGCGGCACGTACCAGACCATCGGCAGCGTCCGGTATTCCGGATGCAGCGGGAACGCGATCTTCCAGTCGATCGCCATCTTGTAGGTCGGCGAGCGTCGCGCGGCGTCGATCCACGCGGCCGGCACGCCGTCGCGCTCGGCCTGCGCGATCACGGCCGGATCCTCGGGATCGAGGAACAGCGACAGCTGCGCTTCGTACAGGTCCTGCTCGTTCTCCGCGCTGGCCGCTTCGCTGATGCGGTCGGCGTCGTACAGCAGCACGCCGAGGTAGCGGATACGGCCCACGCAGGTTTCCGAACACACGGTCGGCTGGCCGGCCTCGATGCGCGGATAGCAGAAAATGCACTTCTCGGCCTTGCCGCTCTGCCAGTTGTAGTAGATCTTCTTGTACGGGCAGCCCGACACGCACATGCGCCAGCCGCGGCACTTGTCCTGGTCGATCAGCACGATGCCGTCTTCCTCGCGCTTGTAGATCGAGCCCGACGGGCACGACGCGACGCAGGCCGGATTCAGGCAGTGCTCGCACAGGCGCGGCAGGTACATCATGAAGGTGTTCTCGAACTGACCGTAGATCTCCTTCTGCACCGACTCGAAGTTGTAGTCCTTCGCGCGCTTCTCGAACTCGCCGCCGAGGATTTCCTCCCAGTTCGGGCCCCACTCGATCTTCTCGAGCCGCTGGCCGCTGATCAGCGAGCGCGGCCGTGCAACCGGCATCGCGCGCGTGTTGCCGGCTTCCTGCAGATGGCCGTAGTCGAACGTGAACGGCTCGTAGTAGTCGTCGATCTCGGGCAGGTGCGGGTTCGCGAAAATCTGCGCGAGCAACCGCCACTTGCTGCCGAGGCGCGGCTCGATCCTGCCGTCGGCGCGCCGCTGCCAGCCGCCGCGCCAGCGGTCCTGGTTCTCCCAGTCCTTCGGATAGCCGATGCCCGGCTTGGTCTCGACGTTGTTGAACCACGCGTATTCCATCCCTTCTCGGCTGGTCCACACGTTCTTGCAGGTCACCGAGCAGGTATGGCACCCGATGCACTTGTCGAGGTTCAGCACCATCGCGATCTGTGCACGTACTTTCATGACGTTTCTCCTGCGCGTACGGGCTGTGTGGTCGGATCGACCGCGGTCTCTTCTCCGTCGAGCCAGTCGATCCTGCTCATCCTGCGCACGATCAGGAACTCGTCGCGATTCGAGCCGACCGTGCCGTAGTAGTTGAAGCCGTACGACAGCTGCGCGTAGCCGCCGATCATGTGGGTCGGCTTCAGCGCGATGCGCGTGACCGAGTTGTGAATGCCGCCGCGCGTGCCGGTGATCTCGGAGCCCGGCGTGTTCACGATCTTCTCCTGCGCGTGGTACATCATCACCATCCCGGACGGAATCCGCTGGCTCACGACGGCCCGCGCGCACAATGCGCCGTTCGAGTTGTAGCACTCGATCCAGTCGTTATCGACCGCGCCGATCGCCTTCGCGTCGTCCTCCGACATCCACACGATCGGGCCGCCGCGCGACAGCGTCAGCATCAGCAGGTTGTCCGTGTACGTGCTGTGGATCCCCCACTTCTGGTGCGGCGTCAGGAAGTTCAGCACGCGCTCGGGATTGCCGTTCGAGCGCTTGCCGACCATGTGCGCATAGCTGCCCGTGTCGACCGGCGGCTTGTACGCGCACAGCGACTCGCCGAACCCGCGCATCCACGGATGGTCCTGGTACAGCTGCTGACGTCCCGTCAGCGTGCGCCACGGCACCAGCTCGTGCACGTTCACGTAACCGGCGTTGTACGACACGTGCTCGGATTCGATCCCGCTCCATGTCGGCGACGAGATGATCTTGCGCGGTTGCGCCTGGATGTCGCGGAAACGGATCTTCTCGTCCTCGCGCGCGGCGGCCAGGTGCGCGTGATCGATGCCGGTGATGCCGGACAGCGCGCGCCATGCCTTCACCGCGACTTCGCCGTTGGTTTCCGGCGCGAGCGCGAGGATCACCTCCGCCGCGTCGAGCGCGGTGTCGATGCGCGGGCGCCCCTGTGTCGCGCCGTCGGCGACCGTGTAGTTGAGCTGGCCGAGCAGCTGCACTTCGTCCTTCGTATCCCAGCCGATACCCTTGCCCGCATTGCCGAGCTTGTCCATCAGCGGGCCGAGCGACGTGAAGCGCGCATAGGTGTTCGGATAATCGCGCTCGACCGCGATCACCGCCGGCATCGTGCGGCCCGGCACCGGCTCGCATTCGCCGCGCTTCCAGTCCTGCACGTCGAACGGCTGCGCGAGTTCGCCCGGCGTATCGTGCGCGATCGGCGCGAGCACGACGTCGCGTTCGACGCCGAGATGCCCGTCGCACAGCTCGGAGAAGCGCTTCGCGATCCCCTTGAAGATCTCCCAGTCGCTCTTCGATTCCCACGCGGGATCGACCGCGGCCGACAGCGGATGGATGAACGGGTGCATGTCGGACGTGTTCATGTCGTCCTTCTCGTACCACGTCGCGGTCGGCAGCACGACGTCCGAATACATGCAGGTGGTCGACATCCGGAAGTCGAGCGTGACGAGCAGGTCGAGCTTGCCGCGCGGCGCTTCGTCGTGCCACTTCACTTCCTCCGGACGGGCGCCGCCCGTCGCGCCGAGATCCTCGCCCTGCACGCCGTTGGTCGTGCCGAGCAGATGCTTCAGGAAATACTCGTGGCCCTTGCCCGACGAGCCGAGCAGGTTCGAGCGCCACACGAACAGGTTGCGCGGGAAGTTGTCCGGTGCGTCCGGGTCCTCGCACGCCATCCGCAGCATGCCGGCCTTCAGTTGCCGCGCGACGTCGGCGCCGGCCTGCGTCGGGTCGCCGAGACTCGCGCCGACCTTCAGCGGATTCACCGCGAGCTGCGGCGCGGACGGCAGCCAGCCCATCCGTTCCGCGCGCACGTTGTAGTCGATCGGCGATCCGTGGAACTGCGTCTTGTCCGCGAGCGGCGACAGCAGCGCGCTCGGGTTCATCGTGTCGTAGCGCCACTGGTCGGTGTGCGCATAGAAGAACGACGTCGCGTTCATGTGCCGCGGCGGCCGGTTCCAGTCGAGCGCGAACGCGAGCGCGGTCCAGCCCGTCTGCGGACGCAGCTTCTCCTGGCCCACGTAATGCGACCAGCCGCCGCCCGGCTTGCCGACGCAGCCGCACATGATCAGCATGTTGATGATCGCGCGGTACGACATGTCCATGTGGAACCAGTGGTTGATCCCCGCGCCGATGATCACCATCGACTTGCCTTGCGTCTTGTGCGCGTTCTCCGCGAACTGCCGTGCGACCGAGATCACGTCCGCGCGCTTCACGCCGGTGATCGTTTCCTGCCACGCGGGCGTATAAGGCAGATCGTCGTCGTAGCTCGCGGCCACGTCGCGCCCGCCCAGCCCCTGGTCGAGCCCGTAGTTCGCGACGAACAGGTCGTAGACGGTCGCGACCAGCATCTCGCCGTCGCGCGTCGCGACGCGCCGCACGCCGATCCGGCGCGACAGCTCGGAGCCGTGCTGCGTCGAATTGAAGTGCGCGTGCGGCTGGTTGCCGAAGTACGGGAACAGCACGTCGACCACGTCGTCGTGCGCGGCCGTGCAGGACAGCCGCGGCGACAGCGCCGCGCCCTTCGACGTCTCGCCGCGCAGGTTCCACTTGCCCTTGTCGGCATCCGCCTGTTGCCCCCAGCGGAACCCGATCGAGCCGACCGGCACGACGAATTCGCCGGTCGCGTCGTCGATCATCACGGTCTTCCAGTCCGGATGCGCGGCCTCGTCGAGCGAATCGTCGAAGTCGGACGCGCGCACGAGACGCTCGGGCACGTAGCCGTCGCCGTGCGGCACGAGGCGCACGAGCGACGGCATGTCCGTATAGCGCTTGCAGTAGTCGATGAAGTAGTCGCTCTTTCCTGCAAGGTGGAATTCCTTGAGGATCACGTGACCCATCGCGAGCGCGAGCGCCGCGTCGGTGCCCTGCTTCGGATGCAGCCACAGGTCGCCGAACTTCGCGCCTTCCGAGTAGTCGGGAAACACCGACACGACCTTGGTGCCGCGATAGCGCGCCTCGACGAGGAAGTGCGCGTCGGGCGTGCGGGTCTGCGGGACATTCGAGCCCCACATCATGATGAACGTCGAGTTGTACCAGTCGGCCGACTCCGGCACGTCGGTCTGCTCGCCCCAGGTCTGCGGCGATGCCGGCGGCAGGTCGCAATACCAGTCGTAGAAGCTCAGGCACACGCCGCCGATCAGCGACAGGTAGCGCGAACCTGCCGCGTACGACACCATCGACATCGCCGGAATCGGCGAGAAGCCGACCACGCGATCGGGGCCGTGCCGCTCGACCGTGTAGACGTTGGCAGCCGCAACGATCTCGTTGACCTCGTCCCAGCTCGCGCGCACGAAGCCGCCGAGCCCGCGCCGGCTCTGGTACGAACGCCGCGCGTCGTCGTCCTCGACGATCGAGCGCCATGCGTCGACCGGCGCAAGCGTGCGGCGACGTTCGCGCCACAGCTTCACCAGCGCGCTGCGCACCATCGGATGCTTGAGCCGGTTCGCGCTATACAGATACCAGGAGTACGAAGCGCCGCGCGAGCAGCCGCGCGGTTCGTGGTTCGGCATGTCGGGGCGGGTGCGCGGGTAATCGGTCTGCTGGGTTTCCCAGGTGACGATCCCGCCTTTCACGTAGACCTTCCACGAGCACGAGCCCGTGCAGTTCACGCCGTGGGTCGAACGGACGATCTTGTCGTGCTGCCAGCGCAGCCGGTAGCCGTCCTCCCATTTTCGGTCCTCGTCCGTGACAGCGCCGTGTCCGTCGGAGAATGTTGGCCTTGTGGTGGAGAAATAACGCAATCTATCCAGGAAATGGCTCATGGGGATCTCGTTTTTTTCCGGTCTTTTGGCAGACCATGGTTATTTAAGGAGGTGAAATACCGGTTGTAAAGGACGATCGATCGTCGGCCAATACGCCGATGGGGTCACCGGTCAGTCATAGTGTGGTCGGAAACCACATATCACGACTTGATATAAATCACCGTATTGTTTATTGTCCGTGGTGACCGCTTCCGGGACGCCTGGACTGTGTCAGCGATCGCCCGGGCTGCTTGCCGCGGACGATCCTTCTTTGCCCCTTCGAGATTCGATTCCCGTATTTCGCTTGCGGCGCTGCATTGCCGCGCGCGACTCTGCAGCGCTGGCGGATCGCCATTCGCCATCGTCACCGTGCACACGCACGCGGTCACCGTGAATCTGGATCACGGCTTCGTCCCCCCATGCGTCGCGAAGCCGATTCAACCGCATCACCTGACTGCGATCGAGCCAGAACAGAGCGGTCGACGCCGCCGCGCCCCACCAGGGTGCCTTGCTCATGGGACAATCCTCGCGCCATGCTGCCGTCGCGAATGGCAGGCAGCGCTCCGCACGGGATGCCCGTCGTCGAACGCAGGCGCGACTCGCGCTGCCCCCGGGGCCGGCCGACCACCGCGACCACCGGAGCGCAATCGACATCCTCGGTGAAGTCGATCGACCTGGATTCGATGAAACGTCCTGCCGATCCGCGACCACGACGCGACGTGCTCCCGAATCATTGCCAGAGTCTTTCCATCCGACTGCCCGGCAAAGGAGACAGCTGGTCCGAATCCGCAAATCGACACATGCGCGCCCACGCTTCCTGATAGCGATATTTCGGCGTTTTCCGGATCAATTGGTCGAAGCACAGCAACATGCGCTCGATCGACGGCACGATGTCGCCCGACAAACGCCGCTCCCCGTCTCGCTCTGCCGCTTCGACGCTGATCTCCAATGCCGATTCGATGTCGAGAAACTGCTGTACATCTGCCTCGTATGCGGTTTTTTCCAGCATGAACCAGGTCATGTACAGCACGCGCATCACCGCAACGACCGCGTCCTTGTTGCCATGTCCCGCCTTGAGGGTGGCGAGCGCCAGATGGTTTTCCAGAGAAATGCCTCGTGCGACGTTCACCGGCAACGGTAGAAGCATCTCCGTGCTGATCGGCGTGCGGCCTCGGTTCTTTCGCGACATCCTGTCTCGGTACCCTGCAATTTCCCGCGGTTCCCCATGAACGGTACGCGTCCACGCCGCGTGCGGTGACTGCACACCGACACGTCGCGATCGCGTCCGGTGATTATTGACCGTGCGCCCACGTGTCTCTGTGAACAAATCTGACGGCGAATGGCACCTGCAGCCCTGCGTTCCGTGTCGCGACAAGCACGTATCGACCGGCACGCCAGCGCGAATGAGCGGTCGCTCTCGTCACGGACATTCCACTGCTGCCCGGCCTCGAATTGAAGCGCTGACGGTCCGGCGGATCGAATGAAATGGCGGTTTGAAGGAAGATCGCGCGAACGTCGATCGACAACCGACACCGGCGAGGACAGCGCGGCGCGCGACACCACGCGATTGACCGACGCACAAGAGAGGAGAGAGAAGCGCGGTGGCAGCCGGCGCGGGAACGAATCTCGCGACGCGTCCGGGCAGGCGCGGAAGATTCAGGCACGCAACGAGACGCGAAAGGAAACGTTGCAGCGGTTGAACATTCAGGCCGGACCCGACGGTGCGGCCTCACCGCGTCCGGCCAACAGGCGATCGACCGCGCAATGCACGGCGAGCAGCAATCGTCGGGAGAACGCCGGTCACTGCTTGCACGGATCGCGCGCGGGGCAGCATATGGACGTGCCGTACGCATTCACCATCGCGATCCGGCGTGGTTCGTATGCCGCGTCACCCCTCGCCCTTCGGCCCCGGGTTGAGCATCACGACGAAGCAGGCCACGCCGACGATCAACGCGATCGCGCCGCCGCGCAGCGCGATCGTTTCGTCGAACAGCAGCCCGGTCACGACGGCCATCATCCCCGCGAGCGACACGAACACGGCGATCGCCGCGACGACGATCCGGTACTGGCGACGTATCATCCCGCCCCCGCGTCAGGCTGCCGCGGCGGAAGCCGGCAGGCCGGCATCGTCGCCGCGAATCAGCAGCACCGGGCACTTCGAGCCGCGCACGAAGCGCTCGGCGACGCTCCCGAGCAACACGCGCCGGATACCGCGCCGCCCGTGCGTGCCGACCACCGCGAGGTCGATCCCGTGCTCCTTCACGTAACGCTGCAGGCGCTCCGCGACGTCCTCGCCGATGCTCTCGGTTTCGACGAGTTCGGCCTCGCCCTTCGCGCCGGCCCGCGCGATGACCTGCTCGGCTTCACGCAACACCTTGCGCCCGTCGTCGCGGATTTCCTCGACAAGCGCGTGCGGGTCGAAACGGCCCGCATACGTAAACAGCACCGACTTGTCGACCACGTACACGACGCTGACGTGCGTGTCGCCCGCCAGTGCCACCTTCACGGCCTCGGCAAGCGCCTGTTTCGACGAAGCGCTGCCGTCGACGGCCACCATGATCTTCTTGTACATGCGAACCTCGCTGGGGTGAGTTGCCGGGCGCGGTCGCGCGCGGCCATGCCCCCATCATCAGCCGACGGCCGGCTCGAAGGTTGACGGCGATCAAGATTCCGCGGAAGCGGGTCGTGCGGCAAAGCGCCACGCGGCGGAATCGGCACAATCGGCACAATCGGCACGCCGCCCACGCGGCCGCGCCGTGCAAACAAGCGGCCATGCCGCCGAAGGCGCTATCATCGACGGTGCGACCTTCGTCCGGCCCCTTTTTGCCGGCTCACTTTCAACTCGTTCAACCGACATGACAACGACTACCGAACGCGTGGACGGCGCCGCCCAGCATCTCGTCGCCGCCCGCCATGCCGGCGTGCCCGGCCCGCTGCTGCCCGACGCGTTGCGCCCCGAGAACGTCGACACCGCGCTCGCGATCCAGCATCGCGTCGCCGACCTGCTCGGCGAGACCATCGGCGGATGGAAATGCGCGCTGCCGCCGCCCGACCGCGTGATCGTCGCGCCGATCTTCGCGTCGACGATCCGCGCAGCCGATGCGCCGTACCGCGTCGTCGGCGGCCCGATCGTGCGGATCGAGCCGGAAATCGCGTTCGTGCTCGATCGCGACCTGCCCGCCCGCGCGCAGCCGTACGACGAGCACGACGTGCGCGGCGCGATCCGCGAAGTGCGCATCGTGCTCGAGGTGCTGGGTTGCCGCTATGCGGAGCCCGCGCGCGCGTCGAAGTTCGAACTGCTCGCCGACGGGCAGTTCAACCAGGGATTGTGCGTGGGTCCGGTCGTGCCCGACGGGTTGAGCGTGCCGCTCGCGACGCTCGCGCTGTCGTTCGAGGGCGCGCTGAATCGCACGATCGACGGCCGCCACCCGGATGGCGATCCGCTCAAGCCGCTCGTGTGGCTGGTGAATTTCCTCGCCGCGCGCGGCGACGGCGCGCGCGCCGGCCAGATCGTGACGACCGGTTCGTACGCCGGCGCGATCGACGTGCCGCTCGGCGATGCGCTGACGGTGCGCTTCGGCGAGCTCGGCAGCCTGTCCGTGACGCTGACGGCCTGACGTCCGACGGCCGCGGCCGTCGGCGCGCGAACGGCGGCTTCGCGTGCCGCGGGCTGCAGCATGCGCGCGCTGCGTGATACCGTTGCACATCGCCCGTCACGCGCGAACCGCGTGCACTTCCGTCATTCGCCATGCCGCCGACACCGTTGCCCGCCCTGCTGAACGAAGTCCTGGAGAGCGTCGATCGCCGCTACCGGTTGCCGCCGCTCGTGCGCGCGGCGTCGCTGACCCACGCCGCGAACCCGGCCACCGTCATCGCCGTCGTGATCGAGGAAGCGCGCCGGATGCAGGCCGACGGCCGAGCGCCCGATCCCGCGTTGCAACGCCGGTTCATCGACGCGCTCGCGCGGATGATCGGCGACGCGATGGACATGCAATCCGGCGACCCCGCGTTCCAGGCCGCGGTGCTTCGACACGGCGCGGCGACCGTGCGCGAATACGCGTCGCTCGCCGCGCATGCCGAGCAGGATCGGCGCACGCTGCGCTCGGCCGTCAACACGATCGCGCATCCGGCCCGGCTCGAACGGCATGCGCAGGCATGGCAACGCGAACCGCTCGCGCGGCTGCATGCGGCCGCGGCCGGCGCGTCGTGGGACGATCTCGATGCCACGCTGCGGCACCTGCTCGCGCAGCCGGAGATGGCGACGGACACCGCGTTCGGGCAGGACATCGCCAGACTGAAGGACAGCGCCGCGCTGGCCCGGCTGCAGCGGCTCCAAGCACTGTCGCCGGATCCGGACGTCGAGCAGTACCGCACGCTGTGGAGCCGTCAGGGGCCGCTCGAAGGCAGCGCGCTCGCCGTCGCGCAGGGCGTCACGTCGCAACAGCGGGGCGCGGCCGTCGAAGCGCTGGCCGCGCAGGCGCTCGACGCGCTGGCCGCGCAACTCGATGCGAGCGATGCGCACAGTACGTATCGCGTGGTCACGTCGATGCGCGTGCCGGCCTCGATACCCGGCAAGCACGACCGCGCGAAAACCGAGTGGGATGCGGTGCTGCTCGCGCGCACGCGCGGCGACGATGCGTCGGCCGCGTGGCACGTCCGGTTCCTCGTCGAAGCGAAGGCGTCCGCGGATGCCGCGACGACCGATTTGCCGCGCCTGCTGCGCGGCCTGAGCCTGCTCGCGCAAGCCGATCCGGACACCGTCTATGCGTTCGACACGCGCGAAGGCGCGGTACGCCTGCACGGCGCGTCGCTGCACGCGCTGACGATCGACGACGCGGCATTGCAACGCGAGGTGCTGTACTGCTGCGATGCATCGGCAGACCCGGCGCCGCGCCTGCTGGGTGCCGCAAGCCGGATGCAGCTGCTGTCGGCGCCGGCGAGCCTGGAATACGCGAGCGCGCTGACGCAGCGCACGGATGCCGATCCGCACGGCCTCGGCGTCATCTGGCACGCGCTGCTGGAACTGCCGTCATGGCGCGCGGTGCTGCACCAGTACGAATCGCTGCGGCAGGTTCGGGCGCTGATGGTGGGCGTCGACGATCTGATGGCCGCGATCGAAGGCGATGTGGGCGACAGCGCGGCAAACGAGGCGTGACGTGCGCGCCCGGATGGCCCGGCTTCCGCATCGAATCGCCACGCGCCGCCGGCTCAGTTGTTGAGCACCCCGAACGGTAGCGTCCACCCCGTCAGCCGCCCGCCGTCGCCCCAGCGATTGTCCCCGTCCGCGCCGACCGGCAGCAGAACCGGCGCCGCCGCACATGCCAGCGTTTCCTTCGGCGTATGGCCGAACTCGGCCTTGAACAGCCGATGGAAGTATTTCTCGTCCGGAAAGCCGTGCGCCCACGCAATCTCCGCGATGCGCTGGTGCTGGCGCCGCGGATCGCCGAGCACGTGGTACGCGTGACGCAGCCGCCTGCGCGTGATCTGCCGCATCACGCCGCCCTCCTCCTTGAACAGCTGATAAAGCCGCGCCCTCGACACACCGATGTCCCGGCAGATCCGGTCGGGCGTGAGGTCGGGTTCCAGCAGATGCGTGTCGATGTAGCGCCGCACGCGTTCGACCAGCGCGTTGTCGATCGGGCCGCGCGCGTCGTCGAGCGCCTGTGCGCTCGGGGCAACCGCCGCGGTCAGGAGCAGCAGCAACGATTGCACGACGCTCGGCAATTCGTGCGTGCGCAGGTTCGGCAGGTTGCGGTACAGCGACAGCATCTGGTCGCCGAGCAGCCGCCCGACACCGCTCGAAAGCGTCTGCCCGTGCGCGTTCGCCGCATGGGCCGGCAGCAGGTAGCGCGGCACCACGACGCTGATCACGTCGCCGGCCTCGACCCGGCAGTCGTTGACCTGCGCGACGTCGTAGACGAACAGCTCGCCCGCGCGCTTGACCAGCTCCGGCCCGCCGGTGCGGCACGTGAGCTGTCCGCCCAGCAGCAGCGTGAAGCGGATCGAATCCTGGCCGTCGAGCCGGATCCGCCGCGTCGTCCGGTGCACCGTGTAGGTCGGCGCGCGCGACCGCCAGCGCCGCCCCGAGAAGATCAGCGGGCCGAGCGCCGCGCCGGTCGCTTCCGCGTTGAACGCGCCGTAGCCGCCGACGTCGTCCAGCCGGTAGTCGCAGAGCATGTCCTTGACCCACACGTGGAATCGGTCCCGGACCGGATAGTCGGTGGTGCGAAACCTGAAAACGGGGATGGCATCCGCTTGATCCATGGCAGTTTTTATTCGAGCCGACGGGGAAGGATGAATCGGTTCGTCGATTATCGGACCAAAATGCGGCGCCGGACAGTGGGTTCATCGAGGCGCCCGCCGCGCCGTCGATCGACGGCGCGGCGGCGGGCCGCGCTGCCTTCCGCGCGGCCATCAGCGACGCGGATGGCATTCCCAGTCGTTGTACGTCGGCCGATCGATCGGCGTGAGGCCGGGAATCATGAACACGGTGCAGGTGAACCGCCGCCCCTTGCCCGTCGTCGCGTCATAACTCACCTTCTGGCCGCCGAGCCCGTCCTTCTTCCCGTACTGCACGTTGGCGATGGTGATCTCGTCGGACGACGCGAGGCCGATCGTCTTCGCCGTCGACGTCTGCACGTCGGTCATGTTCATCTGCGTCGTGCCGCACGCGGACAACACGAGGCCGGCGGCCGCGGCCGCCAGCGCGGTCCTTACGGTGCAATGCAAGGTCTTCTTCATCACTTCTCCCCTCGGTTTCCCGCGCAACGCGATCACGTGCCCGGCGTATAGAAACTGGACTGCAGCTGGCTGCCGATACTCGCGACATACGACTGCCAGACGAGCGCCATCGCCCCCGTCGCGTTGACGGCCAGCGCCGGCCACGACGCGCTCTGTGCCGCCACCGTCGACGCCCCCCACGCACCGTTCCGGTAGCTGGCCGCGATGACGGCCGACGCGCCCGGCAGGCCCGTGTCCTGCCATGCAGCCGTCACATTGCCCGCCGCGTCGATCACCAGCGGCGGGTACTGGGCGGCCGCCCCGTTCAGGTGTTCCGTCAGCCGCTGCAGCGGCCCCCAGTTTCCGCTCGCATCGGACACGCTCGCCTGCAGCACCGCGCCGCCTTCCGCCCACATCACGGCCGCAATGCCGTTGTCGTTGACGGTCAGCATCGGCGTCGCGATGAAGCCGGTCGGCTCCGTGATCGCCGGCGCCACCGGCACGGCCGGCTGCCACCCGGTGCCGGCGACGAAGCGTTGCGCCATCGTGGTCGTCTCGAGATGCCCGCCGGTCACGTCGAGCTGCCCCCACACCAGCGTGATGTTGCCCTTCGCGTCCATGCCGGCCGCGGGCGAGATGATCGTCGTAAACAGGCTCGTGTTCGAGACGGCCTGGTTGACGTCGGTCCAGCCGTTGGTCGCGTCGTACGTGGCCGTCCACAGCGCCGACTGCGTATGGTTGGTCTGCCGCCATGCGAGCACCGCGCGGCCGGACGCCAGGACCGACATCATCGGCCTCACGTTGTCGGTATCGCCGGTCACCGCACCCGGCCCGGTCTGCACCGGCATCTGGATCAGCGCCGTCGGCGACCACTGTCCCGCTTGCGTATAACGCGTCCACGCGATGCGCGTATCGAGCAGGCTGATCGACTGCGTCCAGGCGACGAGCGCGTTGCCCTGGCTGTCGATCCCGGCCGTATAGGACGAACCGGCCATGTCCGGCGCCAGCTCGAACGCCGTGCCCCAGCCGGCGCCCGGGCTGTACGGGCGGGCCCACAATGCGTACGTGTTGGGGCCCGGCATCCATTCGGTCCAGAACGCGACCGCCTGGCCGCTCGCGTTGCCGACCAGTTGCGGCTGAACGCCGGTCAGCCCGTTCATCGAATGCGACCCGTCGCTCGTGTCGAGCCGCGTCGCGCTTTCCCAGCCCGCGCCGGGGACATAACGCGCGCCCCACATTTCGTTGCCGTACGGACTGGCCGGGTCGACGGTCATCCAGGTGGCGAGCGCATTGCCGCTCGCGTCGATGGTCACGCTGGGGTCGCCTTCCGGTCCCTTGCCGTCCACCGCGACGGCCGTCGACCAGCCGGCTTGCGGCTGCGACGGCCCCCCGCCCGTCGGCCCGCCGTTCGAGCCGCCGCCGGGCGACGACGGCCCGGAAGGCGATCCTGGATTCGTCGGCGTCGACTGCGACGCACCGCTCTTTGTCGAGACGTCGTCGCCGCCGCATGCGGTCAACGCGAGAACGACGGCCATGACCGTCCAGGTAACGGGTTTCATCACAATCCTCTTGTTCTGGATTGACGGCATGTGCTTGCCCGAGCAGCAGGTCAACCCTGCCGCGCATATTGATAAGCAGTGCCATTCAATCGATATGGAATGCCGCGCTTTCGTCGAGCCTCGCCCGGTTCGATCGCGCGGACGGCCTTTGCTTCCGGCACGGACGACGGCT
This sequence comes from Burkholderia sp. BCC1977, assembly GCF_905339595.1. Lineage (NCBI taxonomy): Bacteria > Pseudomonadati > Pseudomonadota > Betaproteobacteria > Burkholderiales > Burkholderiaceae > Burkholderia > Burkholderia sp. BCC1977. The sequence goes on along the minus strand of NZ_CAJPGQ010000022.1, from coordinate 43,028 downwards.
TGCATCCTGTCTGTGTCGCCCATCGCCGGACACCCCGAAGTGCCGGCTGCATCTTAATTCAACCGATCCGGAATCAAGGTGGGGTTGCGTCCACAGTGAGTGGACATGCATTTCGCCGGGTATCGGGTATCGGGTATCGGCACGCGCATGAGCCGGCGATGCGCGGATGCGGATGACCGCGCCGGCCGCGGCGGGCGGCGGCTGCAATCCTGCGGTGCATGGAAGGGGGGGATTCGACGGTGGCGAGCGGGACGCTGCGCTGCGTCGTGGCGACGTCGCGGTGCCGCGCCGGCGGCATCGTGCCGCGTCACCGGTCAAACCCGCCGTCAAAGCGGGATGAGGCCGGCGCGGTGTGACCGGCCGGCGCGGCGCAGCCCGCGAAAGCGGGCTTGCGCCGACAGCGTTACGACTGGACGAAGGCCAGCAGGTCGGCGTTCAGCACATCGGCGTTGACCGTCAGCATGCCGTGCGAATAGCCCGGATACGTCTTCAGCGTGCCGTTCTTCAGCAGCTTGACCGACTTCAGCGCCGAGTCCGCAATCGGCACGATCTGGTCGTCTTCGCCGTGCAGCACGAGCGTCGGCACCGAGATCGACCGCAGATCTTCGGTCTGGTCCGTTTCCGAGAACGCCTTGATGCCGTCGTAGTGCGCCTTTGCGCTGCCTTCCATCCCCTGGCGCCACCAGTTCCGGATCACGCCCTGGTGGACCGTCGCGCCGGGCCGGTTGAAGCCGTAGAACGGGCCGGACGGCACGTCCAGGAAGAACTGCGCGCGATTGTCGGCAAGCGCCTGGCGGAAGCCGTCGAAGACGTCGAGCGGCAGGCCTTCCGGGTTCGCGTCCGTCTTCAGCATCAGCGGCGGCACCGCGCTGACCAGCACCGCCTTCGCGACGCGGCCGGCCGGCTCGCCGTGGCGGGCCACGTAGCGCGCGACTTCGCCGCCGCCGGTCGAGTGACCGATATGAACCGCGTTGCGCAGGTCGAGCGCTTCGGCCACCGCGAACGCGTCCGCCGCGTAGTGATCCATGTCATGGCCGTCGGAAACCTGCGCCGACCGGCCGTGGCCGCGGCGATCGTGCGCGACCACGCGATAGCCCTTCTGAACGAAGAACAGCATCTGCGCATCCCAGTCGTCGGAAGACAGCGGCCAGCCATGGTGAAACATGATCGGCTGTGCATCCTTCGGGCCCCAGTCCTTGTAGAAGATCTCGACGTTGTCCTTCGTGGTGATGATCGGCATGGCTGCAGGCTCCTTTGGGGTAGGTGAACATCACGTGCCGGCCGGCGACCCGGGCGGGTGTCGGTGACGGACTGCGGCGCGGCGGCACACCGCGCCCATCGATGCGGCACGTTCCCGTTGTAGCGGAAAACCGCGAACGTGTCATGACGCCGATGACATGCCGGCCTCAACCGGGGCCCGCGGGCGATCTCGACCTATGGCAATATCGCGTCGGATCCGTCGTGCAGCCCAATCCACTTCAGGAACCCTCATGTTCGACCACGTCAAATTCGGCGTCAGCGACTATGCAGCGAGCAAGGCGTTCTTTCTCGACGCACTCGAACCGCTCGGCGTCGTGATACTCGGAGAAGGGGTGCCGACCTACGGCGTCGAACTCGGCGCGCCCGGCAAGCCGACGCTGTGCCTGTTCCAGACCGACGAGAAACCGGCCCGGCTTCACCTCGCATTCGCGGCCGACACGCGCGCGCAAGTCGATGCGTTCCACCGCGCGGCGCTGGCGGCGGGCGGCCAGGACAACGGCGCACCCGGCCTGCGCCCGCAGTATCACGCGAACTACTATGCCGCGTTCGTCATCGGACCGGACGGGCACAACCTCGAAGCGGTTTGCTCGCGTCCCGAGGCGTGACCGCTCAACGCAACTAACCGTAGGCTGCACCACACACGCCCCCCCGTGCGTCAACCGTCGGTCGACACGGTCACCGCCTCCCACGCGCGCAAGTCGTCTTCCAGCGCAGACCATTTGGCGCGCACGAGCCGAAGTGCATCGCCGCCGAGCAACAGGTGGGCCGGCGGATGGTCCGCTGCGATGACCGCAAGCATCGCGCGCGCGGCCTTCGCGGGATCGCCCGGTTGCCGGCCGCTTTTCTCCTCGCGCGCCTGGCGGATCGGACCGAAGAGCGCGTCGTAATCGGCGATCGAGCGCGGCGTTCGCGTCATCGAGCGGCCGGCCCAGTCGGTGCGGAACGAGCCCGGCGCCACGGCGGTCACCGCGATCCCGAACGGCGCGAGCTCCTTGCCGAGCGTGTCGGAAATCCCTTCCAGCGCGAACTTGCTGCCGCAGTAATAGGCAATGCCCGGCATCGTGATGTGGCCGCCCATCGACGTGATGTTCAGAATGCGGCCGCGCCGGCGTTCGCGCATGAACGGCACGACGGCCTTCATCATCGCGACGGCGCCGAATACGTTCACGTCGAACTGTCGGCGCATCTCCGCCAGTGGCGACTCCTCCATGATGCCTTCGTGCCCGTAGCCGGCGTTGTTCACCAGCACGTCGACCGGCCCGACACGCGCCTCGATCTCCGCGACAACGGCGTCGATGCGCTCGAAGTCGGTCACGTCGAGCACGCGCCCGATGGCCGCATGCGGGGACAGCGCTTCGAACGCCCGCTGTGCCGCTTCGCTTCTCACGGTGCCGACCACCGTATGACCCGCGGCCAGCGCCGCTTGTGCGAGCGCGCGGCCGAAGCCGCTGCTGACGCCGGTGATGAGCATGAGGTTGCCGAATGCCATGTGCGCTTCTCCCGAATGTCGATCGAAGCATGCATGCTAGTCTGACGATCTACGCCGATTAAGCCCGATTCCGCTTATTTTCTTGCACAAAACTATGAGCGCCGCACCCTCTTCCGCCCGATCGCCGTCGCTGCCCGCGCGCGGCGGCCAACGCCTGATCGCATTGCTGCACGCGTTGGCGCCGGACGAAGGCTACAACCTGACCGCGCTGCCGAGCGTGCGCATCCTGCGCTCGAACCGGGCGCTGTCGCGCACGCCGGTGCTGTACGACCCGGGTATCGTGATCGTGTGCCAGGGCCGCAAGCGGGGCTATTTCGGCGGCGAACGCTATCTGTACGACGCGGAGCACTATCTGGCCGTATCGGTGCCCGTGCCGTTCAGCATGGAAACCGACGCAACAGCAGAGCACCCGCTGCTCGCGCTGTATCTGCACCTCGATTTCCCGATGGCCGCCGAACTGGCCGCGCAGATCGATCGCGAAGGAAGCGCCGAACCCATGCAGGCGCCGAGAAGCATGATGTCGACGCCGATGGACGACGCGATGCAGGCGACCGTGCTGCGTTTCGTCGAGGCGATGCACCGGCCGCTTGAAGCGGCCGTGCTCGGCCCCGGGTTGCTGCGTGAACTGTATTTCCGCGTGCTCACCGGCGCGCAGGGCGGCGCGATGAGGAATGCGCTGGCGATGCGCGGACAGTTCGGCCGGATCGGCCGTGCGCTGCGCCTGATCCACGCCGACTACGCGCAATCGCTCGACGTGGCACACCTGGCCGGGGAAGCCGGCATGAGCGTGCCGAGCTTCCATAGCCACTTCAAGGCGATCACGCAGGTGTCGCCGATGCAGTACCTGAAGTCGACGCGGCTGCATCAGGCGCGCCTGTTGATGGTGCGCCGGGACCTGACGGCGGAGGCGGCCTGCCATGCGGTCGGTTATACGAGCCCGTCGCAGTTCAGCCGGGAATTCAAGCGGCTGTTCGGGCTGACGCCCGCGCAGGAGACGAAGCGCATGCGCGCGCAGTTCGCGATTCCGGCGGCGTTCGAAGATGCGGTGTTCGTGTCGTCGCACTGAGCGGCGAACCACGAGCGGCACGCGCACTCTTGCGGGCCCGAGGCCCGAGGCCCGAGGCCCGAGGCCCGCTGAAGCCCCTACTCGAGACGTGCACGCTCGCCGCGCGCTGCATCTCGCACCAGACCCGCCAGCGATTTCAGGATGACCGCGGTCACGCCCCAGATGTCCTGCGCCTGATCCGCCCAGTACCACGCGCCGGTGCGTTCGCCGTCGCTGTATTGCCGCGGCAGATCGGGATTCAGCAGCGCCGAGAACGGAAACTCGAAAATCTCCTCGACTTCAGCCGGTGCGGCTTCCCATGCGGCCGTTTGCGGCACGAAGCCGATCACGGGGAAAATGGCGTGATTGCGCTTTCTGGTTTTATGAATCGGCAGGCTCCCGATCACCCGGACCGTGTCGGGCTCGAGGCCGATTTCCTCGAACGCCTCGCGCAGCGCGGTCGCACCGATGCTGGTGTCCGACTCCGCCGGACGGCCGCCGGGGAAACTCACGTGCGACGAGTATTCGCTGAGCCCCGACGATCGCTTGGTCAGCAGGATCGTGGGCTCGGGCCGCGCCACGATCGCGACCAGGACAGCGGAGAATTTCCACTGCCGGTCGTTGTCCGCGAGGTAGCGCTGCGCCGCGGACCAGGGCGTATCGGCAGGAATCAGCAGACCTTCCACGGCGCGCGCGATCGTTTCCAGCACGCTTTGCGGCGAGGCGGCGTCCGCATGAAGCTTCGCAAGTCCGCCCCCGGTTTTCAGGTCGCTGCCGTGGGATTCCATGTCTTCTGCCAGATCAATGTCCGGGAATATCCATCAAAACCCCAGTATCCGCCAACTCATCAGAAACTTGCATCAACAATCCGTTCGATTTCCTCTAACGCCATCCAGCCCGGTCCAGTGCCTCTCGACGAGCGACACGATGGGCCGAAAAACGATGCTGACCGACAAATCAGTCGTCAACGACAAAGTAACCGGACTGCTGCCAACGCCGGCGAAGTCGGACTGCAAATGGACCGGACGCCTCGCCAGTCGCGTGACCGGCAAGCGACGTAATGCAGGTTTGGGTACCTACCCCAAACCGCGTCATCCGATCTTCACGCCCGACATGTCGCCCTGCAACTTGAGCTGCGTCTGATCGTAGGCTTCGCAGCCCCACATTCGCCCCCGTTTCCATGCGACAAATCCTTGCCTACGCGCCGATGAACACGTCAACAGCACCGACGACGAAAATGATCGAGCCGCAAGCCATCACCGATCCAGCATGTTCGAACCTCTGCCTCAAGCAGGCTCCGCGAGTTCAAGCCGTGCTCACCTCGCTGGTTGCCGGCGCGGCGACCGGCGTGTCGACGACGCGCAAATGCACGGGTACGTACTTGTGATAGGGCGTGCGCGACAACGGATCGCAATGCGCCCCGGACGTCAGGCGATTGAGATCGGGGCCGACCGGCGGCCCGCCCTTGTAGCGCATGCCATACCCGTGCGGCAATGTGACCATCCCGCGCCGCACGCTGTCGTCGATCTCGGCGACGACTTCGATACTGCCCGTCGCGGACACACACTGGAGCCTGCCGCCGTCCGCGACGCCGAGCGCCGACGCATCGTCGGGATGAATCCGCAGCGAGCCGTGTGGATCGACCTTGCGCCACGACGGATCGCGATAGATCTGGTTCGCGTTGTAGGCGCGCCGCTCGCCCGCCATCAGCACGAACGGATAATCGGCGCCGGGCGGCGTTTCCGTCCCGAGCGCACGCAATTCGTCGATCATTTCCGGAATGTGCAGATGCACACGGCCGTCCGGATGGCGGATGAAGTGCCACATTTCGTCGAACGCGTGAATGCTCATCACCGTCCCCGAGCGACGCTCGAGAATCGCGCGAAAGAGCGCGGTGCCGAGCGTCGCCCGATTGCCGTGCAATCCCGCGCGGCGCACGGCGGCACGGTGCCGTTGGGCATACAGCATCGTGAGCGCCAGGAGCGGCGCGGTCGCCGCTGCTCCGTTCGGTAGCGTGCGGCCGAGCGTTCGATAAACGATCGACGCCGCGTGACGCTGCCATTTCCTGTTCGCCATGAGCACGATCCCAAGCGCCCCCATGTAGGCGAGATGTTTCGACGCGCGCGGCTCGAGCCGTGCGATGCGCTCGAGGATGGGAAAACGGCGCGGCAGCTCGCCCATCTTCTCCAGCAGCCGCGTGTAGATTTCGGGCTCCGGAAGCGATTCGCCAAGCGGCTTCAGCAGCGGATGTCGCAGATGAAACGCGTTTGCCGGAAACTCGAGGTTGAAGCCCGTCGCCTCCCACTTCTCGAATTGCGACGCGGCCGGCAGCACGTAATGCGCGAGGCGCGCGGTCTCGGTCATCGCGACGTCGATCACGACCAGCAACTCGAGCTTTCCGAACGCGCGCTCGTACGCGTTCGAATCGGCGTACGTGACAACCGGATTCGCGCTATCGACGAATACCGCGCGCACGCGGCGCTCCCCCGCGAGCTCGATTTCGTCGGGCAGGATGTTCGGCGGGTAGATGCCGGCGATCGGGAACATGCCGTGATGCGCCGTCCGTTTGAGCGACTTGCCGTTCCGGGTCACGCGCTCGTCGGTATGACCGATGACGGGCAGCAGAAACGAATGCAGGTTGTTGCCCCCGCGCTTGCCGAAGTTGCCGGTCAGCAAAAACAGCAGCTTCTCGAGATAGCCGTTCAGCGTCGTGTGCAGCGTGTGCTGGATGCCGAGATCGATGCGCAGGCAGGCGGCGCGTGCGGTCGCGAACCCGCGCGCGACACGCTCGATGTCCTCGAGCGGCACGTCCGCCCGGCGGGCGTACTCGGCGATCGGCACGTCGCGCAGCGCGCGCTCGACAAACTCGAAGCCCGTGCAGTGCCGCGCGACGAACGCGCGGTCGATGAGCCCGTCGCGCAGGATGATCGCGAGCATCGCACTCATCAGATACGCGTCCGTGCCGGGGCGCACCTGCAGATGGAGATCGGCTTGCTGCGCCGTCTCCGAGCGACGCGGATCGACCACGACCAGCGTGCGGTCCGGATGCTTCTTCAGATCGCGCAGCGTGTCGCGCGCGTTCGGAATGCCGTGCGCCTGGTACGGATTCGCACCGATGATGAGCACGTAGTCCGCATGCTCGATATCCTCCGTTGTATGGCAGTCCTGACGACCGAAGAGCCGACCGTTGAGCCAGAAGTCGCCGGTCTTCTCCTGGCCGAGCGAGTTGTACGCATAACGGCTTCGCATCGCCGCGAGCAACTGCCGGCTGTATGCGCCGCCGAGGTGATTGCCCTGGCCGCCGCCGCCAACGAACGCGAACGCGTCGCCGCCGTGCCGCTCGCGCAACGCGACGAGGCGCCGCGCGATGTCGTCGAGCGCCTCGTCCCAGGTCACACGCACGAAGCTGCCGTCGGGCTCGCGACGCAACGGATGCGTCAGGCGGTCGTCATGATGCTGGTAGTACGCGAGGCGCGCGGCCTTCTGGCACAGATAGCCTTTCGAAACCGGATGATCGTCGTCGCCGCGGATTTTCGCGAACTTGCCGTCCACGACATCGACAACCAGGCCGCAATTGCGTGAGCACAAGATACAGGCGGTTTTCTCGACAGCCATCGCACACTCCATCTGACAGCGCATTCGCCGGGAACAGGAAAGAACGACTATGAAATAACGATCGTTACCATAACGTACGCTATTCTATGCAATCGTTGGCGTCAATCGAACAACGCCTCCAAACGGAAACGGACATGCGTTACTCACCGACACACAAGGAGGCGAGCCGAGCGCGCCTCATCGAGGCGGGCGCCGCGCTCGCCAAGCGGAGCGGCTTCGCGAACACCGGCATGGACGCGCTCACCGCGGCGGCCGGCGTGACGACGGGCGCGTTCTATTCGCAATTCCGCTCGAAGCCGGAATTCCTGCACGCGATCGTCGAGCACGAGATGTCGAAAGTACTCGCAACGGTCGAGAACCGCTCGAAAGACGACCTCGTCGCCGCGTTGCGCAGCTATCTGAGTCCCCAGCACGCCGATCATCCGGAACTCGGCTGCCCGGTGCCCGCGCTCGGCGCGGAAATCGCGCGCGCCGACGTCGCAACCCGCCAGATGTTCGAAGACCTGATCACACGCTTTCAGGCGTCGCTCGCGAACGCGTTGCACGACGATGACGCGGCATGGACGCTCGGATGCGCTGCGATCGGCGCGGTGCTCGTCGCGCGCGCGATGGCGACGCCCGAGCGCCGCGGCGAGGTATTGCGCTCGGTGCTCGCCTATACGATGCAATCGTTCGACGGCGACGTGCCGAAGAAGTAACGATGGGCGCCGGCATGGTCGCCGGCCGGCCCGATGCCTGAGGGCGACCTCAGCGCTCCAGACCGAAATATCCGACCGACAGCATCGCAGCCGGCATCAACCGGCTGCGCGCGATGCATGGCCGCCGTCGCCCGCCCGACGCGCGGTCGCTCGGCCGAGCCCGTTGCGCCTGCCGCGGGCAAGCACGCAGGCCCGCGATCGAGCGATCGCGCGCCCCAATCTATACATTGCACAATGTTTCAGTTGACACCGTCTTGATGGCGGCGTAGCGTTCTGCGCATAACGATCGTTATTTAAAGGCCACGGAGGTTCGGCAACCGGAACCAGACCGGGCCGTTCGTACCGTGTCCGATGTCCGCCCGCGATGCGTCAATTTGATGCGCGCGACCGATTCGCAAGAAATGGAGAGACCCGATGTCTGCTATTGTCCGCCGCGACGTACGCTTCGCCCTCCCACCCGATCGCATCGGCGATTGGCACGTGAACGGCGTGGCCAACACGCATTATTTCAACGCGCTGTCGCTGATGTTCCCGGCAGGCGAGCGCTTTTTCATCGATTCGGTTCGCCATTACCGGGATCGCATTCAGGATCCGGAACTCCTGAAGCATGTCCAGGGCTTCATCGGGCAGGAGGCGATGCACAGTCGCGAGCACGTCGAATTCAACGACGTCGCCGAAGCAGCCGGCTATCCCGCCCATCGGCTCGACCGGGGCTTCTGGAAATTCACCGGCCTGATGCAGAAAGTGTTGCCGCCGCCGCTCCGGCTCGCGCAGACGATCGCATTCGAGCACTACACGGCGATCATGACCGACATGCTGCTCAGCAACTTTGAACACTTCCACGACTCGGCCGACGCATACGCGAACATGTGGCTCTGGCACTCGATCGAGGAAACGGAGCACAAGGCGGTCGCATTCGACGTATGGAACGCAGTGATGAAGCCGGGGCCGATGCGCTATCTGCTGCGTGTCGGCTCGATGGTGCTGACGAGCGCGGTGTTCTGGGGAACGAACTTTTATTTCCACATGGTGCTCATGAATGCACACCGACGCATGTACGGCAAGGTCACCGGCAAGTTGGCATTCCTGAGATTCTTCGTGAAGGGTGTCGTGAATCTGACGCCGCGAACGCTTGCCTACTTCAAGCCCCGCTTCCATCCCTGGGATCACGACAATCGCAGGCACTTCGCGACGCTCGACCAACTGCTCGCGAACATCGACGCCAGCAACGCGCGACATGCGACCAATGCCGCACCGCGGCGCATTCCGTTGCATCCGGTGACGGCGCAACCGAACTGAACGCGGCGCAATCGCCCGCCACGGCGCCTTTCGCGATCGCGAGCGCCGCGGCCTCCCGTCGAAACGCCCGGGCGTCCAATCTCACATGAACGGTGCACACCATGTCTTCGACCTCGACACTTCGGCGTGACTGGCCGCCAGCCTCGTCGTGGCTCTCGCTGATCACGCGCGTGCTCGGTGCGTCGTTCCTGCTGTTCTTCGGCGCGGCGATCGTCACGATCCTGCTTGGCATCGACCACCGGATCGCGGGCAATCCCGTCGGTCTGCTGGTATTGCGTCTCGTCCGCTGGGGAAGCGTGCAGGGCGGCGCCGAACACTACGAATTGATGATTTCGGTCATCTACGTCGTGTGGGGGGGCTTCCTGTGGAAGGCCGCCAACGATCCGTTCGAGCACACGCTGTTTCTCGACTTCACGGTCGCCGCGAACGCGGCGCATTTCGGCCTGATGCTCGTTCAGGGCGTGGTGATGCCGGGCGAGCACATCCATCTCGCGGGCGACGTTGCACTCGGCTGGTTCCTGCTCGCGTTGTTTGCAGCGACCTGGATTCCGGCGCGGCGCAAGGCGGCCAGGCTGCGGGCAGCGCGCGCCGGACGCTGACCGGACATCGCGCGCAACCGGGACGCGTGGCCTCGGGCGCTGTCGCGCAGCACGGCAGGGAATCCCGCGCCAGCAGTTGCCTTTCCCCGGAAAAATGAAATTTCGAGCGACCGTCTGTTGATCGGCGCACTGCGTCCGGCAGAATTCAGGATCGCGCCGAAGCAGCCCGACAAGCCGTCGATGCTCGCGCGACCCGACCGGCAAGCCCCAGCCACGCGAGATCCCGATGACACAGTACGCGTTCCGCCTGCTCAACGTATTCGCCGAATCCACGCTCGGCGGCAACCCGCTCTGCGTGTTCGAGGACGCGCGCGGCATGGACGACGCGACCATGCAGGCACTGGCCGTGCAGTTCAACCTGTCGGAAACGACCTTCGTGCTGCCGTCGGCGCGTGCACATGCACGCGTGCGCATCTTCACGCCCGGTCATGAAATGGCGTTCGCGGGCCATCCGACGCTCGGCACCGCGCATGTCGTGCGCGACCGGCTGAATGCCGCCAACGATCTCTCGCTCGAATTCAAGGCCGGCGTGGTCGACGTCAAGGCCGCCGACGACGCGTGGTCGTTCACCGCGCCGCACGCCGGCATGCCGAAAACGGCACCCTGCGCATTGTCCGATGCCGAAACGGCCGCCATGCTGGGACTGACGAAGGACGATTTGCTCGCGCCGCCGCGCTGGGTCGATACCGGTGCCGATCAACTGCTGGTCGCCGTCAAGAACCCGGCGGCCGTGCGCCGCGCCCGGCCCGACAGCGCCTGCCTCGATATCTGGCCGACCAGCAGCCTCGGCCGCAAGACCGCCTACGTGTTCGCGTTCGACGCGGAGCGCCCCGGGAAGGTGGTCTCCCGCTATTTCTTTACGAAACCGGGCGGCGGCATTTTCGAAGACCCGGGCACCGGGTCGGCCTGTGCGAATCTCGGCGGCTGGCTGCTCGCGGCCAAGCACCCGCTGCCCGCCGCGTTTCAGGTCGAACAGGGCGAAGCCGTCGGCCGGCCTTGCCTGCTTCGGTTGTCGGTCAGCTCGAATGGTGAAATCAGCGTCGGCGGTCGTGTGGTGGAGCTCGGGCGCGGCGTCATCAACGTCTAGCGACTGTCGCCCGCCACCCCGGACGGGGTGCCCGCGGCAGGGCGCTATCCGCGCGACATGCGTGCTCCAGGCGACCGCCCCCTCAACGTACCCCCTCAACGCGCCCTATCTCCACACCGTCGCCTCATGCAGCGTCAGTCCCGGCGCGAGCCGGTCGTCGGGAACGACGGATGGTCCGGCGAATCGGGACTGTGCTCGGCTTCGAGCACGAATGCGTCGGTCTGCCGGTAAAACGTCCCCCTTGCCCGCGGCACTGCGGTTCAACCCGCTGGACGCATGGAACTGCAGCGCCGGCTGCGTCTCTCCAGTCGCGCGGTCGGAATCGAACGGCGTCGGTCGGCGTGAAGCGCGACGCGACGATCTCGATCGACTGCCGCTCGACGCTTCCACTCGCCAAGGCGGCCAACCGGCAGCCCGAGCCATTCCACATAGTGACTCACCTAACATCATACGATTGCATTCTCACATTCATTGTGATTTTATTATCACTCGTTGCGGCCGCCGCCGATCGCGCGCGCGGCCCACCCCATTCCAAGGAAGAAACGCAGATGGAGACGATCGCCGTCATCGGCAGCAACATGGTCGACCTCGTGACCTACGTGGCGCGCATGCCCGCCCGGGGCGAAACGCTCGAGGCGCCGAACTTCGAGCTCGGCTGCGGCGGCAAGGGCGCGAACCAGGCCGTCGCGGCCGCGCGCCTGGGTGCGCGCGTCGTGATGGTCACGAAGATCGGCGACGACCTGTTCGCCGACAACACGATCCGCAACTTCGAGCGCGAAGGCATCGACATCACGCACGTGCGCAAGATCGCCGGCGTGCCGAGCGGCGTCGCGCCGATCTTCGTCGAGCCCGATTCGAGCAACAGCATCCTGATCGTCAAGGGCGCGAACCGTCACCTGCGGCCGGCCGACATCGACGCGGCCGCGTCGAAACTCGTCGAATGCGCGCTGATCGTGCTGCAGCTCGAGATCGAACTCGACACCGTCTATCACGCGATCGCATTCGGCGCGCGGCACGGCATCCCGGTGCTGCTGAACCCCGCGCCCGCGGTCGCCGACCTCGACTTCGAGCGGATCCGCTCCGTCGAATTCTTCGTGCCGAACGAAACCGAGCTCGCGATCGTGTCGGGCATGCCGGTCGATTCGCGCGACAGCGCGACCCGCGCCGCCGAATCGCTGGTCGCACGCGGGCTGAAACACGTGCTCGTCACGCTCGGCAGCGACGGCTCGCTGCTCGTGTCGGGCGACGGCGCCCGGCACGTGCCGGGCGTGCAGGTCGACGCGCGCGACACGACGGGCGCCGGCGACGCGTACATCGGCTGCTTCGCGCGCTGCTATGCGGCGTCGCGCGATCCGATCGACGCGATGCGCTACGCGTCGGCATACGCCGCGCATTCGGTCACGGGCCTCGGCACGCAGAAGTCGTACGCCGACGCCGCGACGTTCGCACGCTTTCTCCGCGACGCCGGCCGCTGAGCCGCGCCGTCCATCGACGAGACAACCCGGGAAGGAGACACCCATGCGCCGCGCCAGGATCGAACACGCACCCGACGGCTACTACCTGAACCGCACGCCCCTCTTCGCGTTCACGCTGCTGTGCTGCCTGTTCGCGCTGTGGGGCACGGCGGCGAACCTGAACGACGTGCTGATCGCGCAGTTCAGGAAGTCGTTCTTCCTGTCCGATTTCGAATCGGCGTTCGTGCAGTCCGCGTTCTATCTCGGCTACTTCTTCCTCGCGATTCCCGCCGCGACCGTCGTGAAGCAGTTCAGCTACAAGACGACGATTCTCGTCGGCCTGCTGCTCTACACGACCGGCTGCCTGCTGTTCTTCCCGGCCGCGTCGATGGCGAAGTACGGGATGTTCCTGGTCGCGCTGTTCGTGATCGCCGCAGGGCTGTCGTTCCTCGAGACGGCGTCGAACTCGTATTCGACGCTGATGGGCCCACGTGACACCAGCACGCGCCGCCTGAACATCTCGCAGACGTTCTATCCGTTCGGCGCGATGGCCGGCGTCTACATGGGCAGCTTCCTGATCTTCAAGGAAGGCGACGCGTCGCACGCGCAGCTCGCGGCGATGTCCGCGGCCGATGCGCACCAGCACCAGCTCGCGATGATCCAGGCGACGCTCGAGCCGTACAAGTGGCTGGTCGTCGTGCTCGCGGCCGTGTTCGTCGTGTTCGCGCTGACGCCGTATCCGGCCTGCAAGGGCACCGGGTCGAACGCGGTCACGCACCGGATCGACGCGCGCGGCACGCTCGCGCGCCTGTTCGGCAACCGGCGTTTCGTCGCGGGCGTCGTCGCGCAGTTCCTGTACGTGGGCGCGCAGGTCGGCGTGTGGAGCTTCACGATCCGGCTCGCGATGCAGATCGGCGGCCTCGACGAGCGCGGCGCCTCGCACTACCTGCTCGCGACGTTCTTCGCGTTCTTCGTCGGCAAGCTGATCGCGACGCTCGTGATGAAGCGCGTCGGCCCCGCCAAGGTGCTGATCGCGTACGGCGTGCTGTGCATCGCGCTGCTCGCCTATGCGATCGGCGTGCACAACATCACGGCCGTCCATGCGGCGGTGTGCGTGAGCGTGTTCCTCGGCCCGTGCTGGCCGACGATCTACGGCCTCACGATCGACGGCCTCGGCCAGGACACCGAATACGGCGGCTCGATCCTCGTGATGAGCATCGTCGGCGGCGCGGTCGTGCCGCTGATCCAGGGGCTGATCTCCGATCACACCGGCGGCAACATGCAGCTCGCGTTCGTCGTGCCGCTCGCGCGCTTCGTCGTGATCGTCCATTACGGCTTCTACTGCCTGCGCCACCTGCCGGCGGCGACGCCCGATGCAGCGGCGCGCTACGTCGAGGCGCGCGACACGCCGGGAGCCGAAGTCGTCACCGGCTACGCGAGCGCGACGGACGCACGCGATGCATGACACCGCGAGCCGCCGCGTTGCGTCAGGTCACCAGCGCGATCCCGTGATCGCGGATCGTCGTTTCGTACCGGCGGCTCAACTGCCCGTCGGAAATCACGTAGTTGAAGTCGGTCAGCTCGGCGAAGTACGCGGCGCGCACTTCGTCGAACTTCGTGTGATCGACGAGCAGGAAGCGGTTCTGCGCACGCGCCATCATCTTCTTCTTCGCATCGACTTCGTGGAAGTTGAAGCACGTGACGCCGCAGCGGTCGCTGACGCCGGCCGCCGAGATGAATGCCTTCGACACGCGCACCGTGTCGAGGATGCCCGTCTCGGCCACCGACTCGAACACCATGTTCTTGCGGTGATACACGCCGCCGCACAGGATCACGCTGCAATGCGGCTTTTGCTGCAGCTTCGCGAACACGTTCAGCGAATTGCAGACGGCGGTGAATTCGAGGTCGTCCGGAATGAAGTCGACGATGAACGGCGTGGTCGAGCCGCAGTCGACGAAGATCGTGTCGCCCGTCTTCACGAACTGCGCGGCGAGCTTGCCGATGCGGCGCTTCTCCTCGGTCTGCCGATTGTTCTCGGCGCTGATCAGGTATTCGCCGATGTCGCTGCGCTGCGCGGCGAAATGGCGCGTCACGTAGCCGCCGATCAGGCTGAGGCCGTGCGGGTTGTCCGCGAGGTCGCGGCGAATCGTCATTTCCGACACGCCGAACAGTTCGGCGACTTCCCTCAGATGAATCGCGTTCTGCCCTTGCAGCACGTTCATCAGCGTCTTGATCCGTTCGCCCTTCCTGGTTTCCATGCCTGTATCCTGCTTACCCGTCCCACGCGTCGCTCGTCGTGCCGGGCGCGCGGGCCCGGCCGGAATGTCGTATTTGTAACAAACCGATGTGAAAACATCAACTTTCCGTGTGCCCGCCCGGCACACGATCCGTGGAGTCCTGACACATGCCGCTTTCCAACGCCCAACTCGCCCAAACCATCGATCACACGCTGCTCGCACCCGACGCGAGCGACGCGCAGATCAGCACACTCTGCCGCCAGGCGGCCGAGCATCGCTTTTACTCGGTCTGCGTGAATTCGGCGAACGTGCCGCTCGCCGCGCGCGAGCTGGCCGACACCGGCGTGCTCGTCTGTGCGGTGGTCGGCTTCCCGCTCGGGGCGGGCCTGTCCGCCGCGAAGGCGTTCGAGGCGTCGGCCGCGATCGCGGCCGGCGCGCGCGAGATCGACATGGTGATCAACCTCGGCGCGCTGAAGAGCGGCCGCGCCGACGACGTGCAGGCCGACATCGACGCCGTGCACCGCGCGTGCGGCACGGTGCCGCTCAAGGTGATCCTCGAAACGGGCTTGCTGACCGACGACGAGAAGGTGCGCGTGTGCGAGATGTGCCGCGACCTCGGCGTCGCGTTCGTGAAGACGTCGACCGGCTTCGGTCACGGCGGCGCGACGCTCGCGGACGTCGCGCTGATGCGCCGCACCGTGGGCCCCGCGCTCGGCGTGAAGGCATCGGGCGGCGTGCGCGACCGCGCGACCGCGCTCGCGATGCTCGAGGCCGGCGCGACGCGGCTCGGCACGAGCTCGGGGGTGGCGATCGTCACCGACCAGGGCGGCAGCGACGCGGCGTACTGACCGGGCGGCCGGCCGGCTGCCGGAACGTCGGCACGTCGGCACGTCGGCGCGTCACGACGTGCGGGCAGCGGGCGGTGAACCGTTCGGCACGCGACCCGGACGCGCGGCGTGCCGGTTGCGGTTCCCTGCCCGGTCAGCGCAACCGACCGATCGCGGCAACCCTTACTGCGCCGGGTCTTTCAACTCGATCAGCAGATCCTTCGCCGCGACCCGCTCGCCGGGCTTCACATGCACAGCCGCGATCTCGCAGTCGCGCTCCGTCGCGATGTGCGTTTCCATCTTCATCGCCTCGAGCGCGACGAGCGTCGTGCCGGCCGTCACGCGCTGCCCCGGCTGCACGGCCACCGTGACCACCGAGCCCGGCATCGGCGCAGCGATGTGCAGCGGATTGCCCGGATCGGCGCGCTGCAGGCCATGACGTTCCTTGCCCGCCTGCACGACCGTCTTCTGCTCGACCAGCGCGGAACGCGACTGGCCGTTCAGCTCGAACAACACCTTCACGATGCCGTCCTGCGCATCGGCATGCTGCCCCTGCAGCGACACGAGCAGCGTCTTGCCCGGCTCGATGTCGATCGCCACTTCCTCCTGCGGCTGCAGTCCGTACAGGAATGCCGGCGTCGGCACGACCGACGTGTCGCTGTACGCGCGAACGTGCGCGTAGTAGTCGACCGTCTGCTTCGGATACATCAGGTAGGACGCGAGCTGGCGATCGTCGAGCGGCTGCTCGCAGCCGGCCTCGGCCTGCTTGCGGACCGCGTCGAGGTCGACCGGCGGAATCTGGTCGCCCGGGCGATACGGCGCCGGCGGCTCACTCTTGAGCACCTTGCGCGACAGGTCCGCCGGGAAACCATCGGGCGGAAAGCCCAGCTCGCCCTTGAACAGCGACACGACCGACTCCGGGAACGCGATGTCCTTGTCCGGGTTGCGCACGTCGTCCACGGCAAGATCGTTCGCGACCATCATCAACGCCATGTCGCCGACCACCTTCGACGTCGGCGTGACCTTCACGATGTCGCCGAACAGGCGGTTGACGTCCGCATAGGCGCGCGACACCTCGGTCCAGCGATGATCGATGCCGAGCGAGCGCGCCTGCTCGCGCAGGTTCGTGTACTGGCCGCCGGGCATCTCGTGGCGGTAGACGTCGGCCGTGCCCGCGCGGATCTCCGATTCGAACGGCGCGTAATAGCGGCGCACGCCTTCCCAGTACATCGACGCTTCGTGCAGGCGGTCCTGATCCAGCCCCGGATCGCGTTCGCTGCCGGCCAGTGCGGCCGCGATGCTCGACAGGTTCGGCTGCGACGTGAGCCCGCTCATCGCGTCGAGCGCACCGTCCACCGCATCGCAGCCCGCATCGACCGCCGCCAGCACCGATGCCGCGGCGATGCCGCTCGTGTCGTGCGTATGGAAATGCACGGGCAGCCCGGTTTCTTCCTTGAGCGCCTTCACGAGCGTCGCGACCGCCTGCGGGCGGCAGATGCCGGCCATGTCCTTGATGCCGAGCACGTGCACGCCGGCCCGCTGCAGCTCGCGCGCGATGCCGACGTAATACTTGAGGTCGTACTTCGCGCGCGACGTGTCGAACAGGTCGCCGGTATAGCAGATCGCGCCTTCGCACAGCATCCCGCTCTCGCCGACCGCATCGATCGCCACGCGCATGTTGCGCACCCAGTTCAGCGAATCGAACACGCGGAACACGTCGACGCCCGCACTCGCGGCCTGCTGCACGAAGAAGCGCACGACGTTGTCCGCATAGTTCGTATAGCCGACCGCGTTCGAACCGCGCAGCAGCATCTGGAACAGGATGTTCGGCACGCGTTCGCGCAGCAGCGCGAGCCGCTCCCACGGGTCTTCCTTCAGGAAGCGCAGCGCGACGTCGAAGGTCGCGCCGCCCCAGCATTCGAGCGAGAACAGCTGCGACAGCTCGCGCGCGTAGAACGGCGCGATCGGCAGCATGTCGGCCGTGCGCATGCGCGTCGCGAACAGCGACTGGTGCGCGTCGCGCATCGTCGTGTCGGTCAGCAGCACTTCCTTGCGGTCGAGCATCCAGTTCGCGAACTGCTCGGGGCCCAGCTCGCGCAAGCGATCGCGTGTGCCGGCCGGGATCGCCACCGCCGTGTCGACCTTCGGCAGCACGGGTTTCGACAACGGCAGCGCCGGCAGCGTGCGGCCGTTCATCTCGGCGTTGCCGTTCACGTTCAGCTCGCCGAGATAGCGCAGCAGCTTCGTCGCACGGTCGCCGCGCTTCGCGAATGCGAGCAGCTCCGGCGTCCTGTCGATGAAGCGCGTCGTCACGTCGCCCGCGATGAACGCCGGGTGATTGATCACGTTCTCGAGGAACTGCAGGTTCGACGTGACACCGCGAATCCGGAACTCGCGCAGCGCGCGATCCATCCGGTGGATCGATTCGGCGGCCGTCGGCGCCCAGGTCGTCACCTTGACCAGCAGCGAGTCGTAGTACGGCGTGATCACCGCGCCGCCATAGGCGGTGCCGGCGTCGAGGCGCACGCCGAAGCCCGCCGCGCTGCGATAGGCCGTGAGCCGCCCGTAGTCGGGCAGGAAGTCGTTCTCCGGATCCTCGGTCGTGATCCGGCATTGCAGCGCGTGGCCGTTCAACGGAATCGCCTGCTGCGCCGGCACGCCGGCCGCGCGCGCGACGAGCGCGCCGTCGCCGTCCGTCGCGTCCTCGGCCAGGCCGATCCGGCCGCCTTCCGTGATGCGGATCTGCGCCTTCACGATGTCGATCCCGGTGATCATCTCGGTCACCGTGTGCTCGACCTGGATGCGCGGGTTCACCTCGATGAAGTAGAACTGGCCGGTGTCGGCATCCATCAGGAATTCGACGGTACCCGCGTGCGTATAGCCGACGGCGCGCATCAGGCGCAGCGCGGATTCGCACAGCGCCTGCCGGCCGTCGTGATCGAGGTACGGCGCCGGTGCGCGTTCGACGACCTTCTGGTTGCGCCGCTGCACCGTGCAGTCGCGCTCGTGCAGATGCACGACCGTGCCGTGCAGGTCGCCGAGCACCTGCACCTCGACGTGCC
This sequence comes from Burkholderia sp. BCC1977, assembly GCF_905339595.1. Classification (NCBI taxonomy): domain Bacteria; kingdom Pseudomonadati; phylum Pseudomonadota; class Betaproteobacteria; order Burkholderiales; family Burkholderiaceae; genus Burkholderia; species Burkholderia sp. BCC1977. Next base: position 24,356 of record NZ_CAJPGQ010000022.1, on the reverse strand, counting down.
GCGCATTGCGCACGAGCTTCTCGACATACACCTCGTCGTTGCCGAACGCGGCCAGTGCCTCGCGGCGCGCGACGGGCAGCAAGGTTTCGAGGTCCTGAGCGTTTTCCAGCACGCGCATCCCGCGTCCGCCGCCGCCCCAGCTCGCCTTCAGCATCAGCGGATAGCCGACTTCCGCGGCCAGCGCCCGGCACGCGTCGAGATCGTCCGGCAGCGGCGCGGTCGCGGGCATCACGGGCACGCCGGCCGCGATCGCCGCGTTGCGCGCGGCCACCTTGTTGCCGAGCGTGCGCATCACGTCCGGCGACGGGCCGATCCAGCGGATGCCCGCGTCGATCACGGCTTGCGCGAAATCCGGGTTCTCGGACAGGAAGCCGTAACCGGGGTGAATCGCGTCGACCTTTGCCTGCCGCGCGACGCGCAGGATGTCGTCGATGTCGAGATACGCGGCGAGCGGCTTCCTGCCTTCGCCGATCAGATAGCTTTCGTCTGCCTTGAAGCGATGCAGCGCGAGGCGGTCTTCCTTCGAATACACCGCCACCGTACGCATGTTCAGTTCGGCGGCGGCACGCATCACGCGAATCGAGATTTCCGAGCGGTTCGCGATCAGGATGGACTGGATGGGGGTAGGCGTCACGGCGGCCATGGAAAGTGAATGGTTGAATTGAACGCGCCGACGCGCCGCATTCCACCCGCTTGCTCCGCTGGGCGGTGTGCGGATCGTCGCGTCGGTCGCTCGCGGTTGCATCGTCCCGGCTTTCGCCAGTCGACATGTTCGCCATATCGCCCAACTGTCGCTATAACCGTCTCGACAACGAATGGTATTCAGCCGACCAACAGGAAATAGGGAACCGGCTCGCGACAGGATCAATCGCGGTGATCGAAAAGCGGGGCGTGATCCATCCAGTCGTAGCCCGCCGCTCCCTTTGCCCATGCCCAGTTCGAATCGCGGCGTCGTTCACCGGACGATCCGGGTGTCGACGCGGATCGATTGACGTCCACCACACGTTCCTGCACAACGCGATCCGCATCGTCCTTCGATACCGTGTTTCGTTTGCCGTAGCCAGTCATTGCATCACCTTACGATTGAAAAGCGGGTCGCCTCTCGAACTGTCGGGTTCGCCTGTCCGGAAAGACCGGTCAGACGAGAGGACATCGAGCGTGTCATCCCGTTGATGCAAAAAGCAGGCCACCTCGGATATCGGGCGGGCAGCGTTGATGCACGGTGAACGGACGCGAAGCCCGGCCCCGTATTGGCTCAGATATGGAATCGAAATTTCAATTCTGAAATCAGGCGAGCCACGACCACGCAACCCGCCGATCCCGCCCGACGATCACGGCGTCGAATACTTCTCGTGTCCGTTCGCGGTATTGAATGTGCGGATCATGCGTGTCTCACCGCGCGGGGGATCGAACCCGGTGCGCGACGCTGCGTGTCGAGAAGGCGTCGTGCGCTTGCTGCTCGATGAAGGCGAGCAATACGCGGGCTCTTGCCGCGACCATTCACCCAGGAAAATTCGGGGCCTGCAACGCTTGGCGGGGCGTTCGCCAATCAGGCGATCGGCCGCTTGCCGGCAGGGACCCGCATCGCACATCCGTGCGAGCGGATCCGATATCACCCTTTCAGCGCGCCCCGCCTCCGTCAGATCCCGTGCGCGCTCAACCGCGCGCCATACCAGCGCGAAAACTGGTCGACGTAAGCCTCGGTGAACGGCGAGAACACGCCCGGCGCATACGCCGGATCCTGGGTGCCCGCATGCGTGATTTCGACGAGATGCTTGTCTTGCGTATTCGTCGCGACCCATACCTCGGTCAGGTCCGACAGCGTGTAATCGACGCCCTCCACCGCATCCGCATGGACCAGCCACTTCGTGCGGACGAGCGTCTTGTCCGGTGCGAGCGGGATGATGTACGAAATCACCGCGTGGTCGCTCATCACGTGGGTCCACGAGTTGTGCGTCCACAGATGCGTGTCGCCGAGATCGCGCCGCTGCAGGTTGCCGAACAGCTTCGTGCTCGCCACCTTGGTGCTCATCGTCTGCGACTCCCCCGCGCCGGCGATCACGAGCTGCTGCGTCCTGAACTGCGTGACGGCATCCTCGTCGAGCCGTTCGACGGTCGAGCCGACGAAGCCTTCGCGCGCCCAGTTTGCCTGGCAGCTGGCATTGCGCGTCGTGTATTCTTCGAACGCCTGAAGCTGTTCCTCGGTGAGGTTTTCCGGACAGAAGCCGAAATCCTCGGGCAGGAACGACGCGGTCAGCTCGGGATGGGTGCCTGCACAGTGGTAGCACTCGCGGTTGTTCTCGATCACCAGCTTCCAGTTGCCGTTCTCGACGATCTCCTGCTCGAATGCGATCTTCGTATGCCGCAGGTCGTACGGCGCGAAGCGCGGCGCCATCGTCTCCTCGAGCTTCGCGATGTCTTCGGGGGCATCGTCGTCGAGGCACACGAAGATGTGCGTGCCGATGATGCGCGTCCGCACCGGAATCAGGCTGCGGCATGTCGCGTCGAAATCCTTGCCCATGTGGGTCGCGTGACGCAGCGCGCCGTCAAGGTCGTAGGTCCATTGATGATAAGGACACACGAGCATCCCGACCGTCGACTTCCCGGCCTCCTTCAGGCGCGCGCCACGGTGACGGCACACGTTCCGGTAGGTCCGGATGTGTTCGTCGTCGTCGCGCACGATGAGGATCGACGACTTGCCGATGTCGACGGTCGACACGTCGCCGGGCTCCGGAACGTCGGCGGTCACGCCGACCAGGATCCAGTGCTTCCGGAAGAAGATCTCGACGTCCGTTTCGAAGACGTCCTGACGGCCGAACAGCTCGCCGGGCATCCCGTGGCCCGGCTGGCGACCGCGGATCAGCTCGCCATGCGTCTTCACATGCACTTCAGACATCGTCTTTCTCCAATCCAGTATTGATGGAATCTCGCGGCTTCGAATGTTGCGCGTCGATTTCAGTATTGGATTGACGAAAACGAGCGTCAACGCGCTTTATTTTCGTTCTGGCATTACCTGGGATCATGCGAGTCGGAACGCGCGGGAATCGCCGGAATCGCCGGAAAAACCGGCCGCCGTGCCCGCGTCAGTCCTGCCGGACGTCCGCGCGCAGCCATTCGACGAGGCCGTCGATCGCCGGCGTGATCGACTTCCCGTGCGGCACGACGATGTAGTAGGCGTCCGTCGTCCGCAGGGACGCGACCGGCAACCGCAGCAGTTCCCCTGCGTCGAGCAGGTCGTGAACGAGCCGCCCCCAGCCGAGCGCGACGCCGTGGCCGTAGCGCGCCGCATCGATCGCATCGGTATACAGGCTGCAGCGCAGCGCGTAATTCAACCGGTCGGGCCGGAAGCCGGCAGCCTGGAACCATGCTTCCCACCCCATCCAGCCCTCCGACGTCGAATCCGACTCCACCAGCGCGACGGCAGCGAGTTCCGCCAGCGATTCCGGGGTGCCGTGCTGCCGCAGCCAGGCCGGCGAGCAGACGGGAAAGACTTCTTCGTCGAACAGGTGGATCGCGGTGCCGTCAGCCCAGCGGCCATTGCCGTAGCGCACCGCGATATCGATTTCGTTGTGTCGAAGATCGGCGGTGAACATCAGCGTCGCGAGGCGCAGCTGCAACTCGGGCTGCGCGGCCTTCAGCGCGGCGAGCCGCGGCAGCAACCGGAAATGCGAGAACGCGGAGGTTGCCGCGAGCACCAGCTCCTGCCGGATCGGGCCGCTCGTCAGGCGGTCGAACACGCCCGCGATCTTCTGCATCGACTCGGCGACCACGCGGTACAACGCCTCGCCCTCGTCCGTCAGCGCGATCGCGCGATGCAGCCGATGGAACAGGCGCGTGCCGAGCAGGTCCTCGAGGAACTTGATCTGCCGGCTCACCGCGGCCTGCGTGACGCCCAGCTCGTGCGCGGCCAGCGTGAAGCTGCCGAGCCGCGCGACCGCCTCGAATTCGACGAGCGCGGTCACGGACGGGATCAGACGACGATAGCCTTTGGGCGGGGTCGACGCAGGTCTCATGTGACGAGCCAACGGTGTCGGGGCAGCGTGCGATCAACCGATCTCGACGCCGGCATCGAGCCAGCCGCGCATCATCACGCCGGCCTCGTCGCTCAGCCATTGACGGAACAGCCGGTACTCCGGGCGCGGCTGCGCATTCCGGTGCGTGATCACATAGTGATGACGATCGCGAAACACCAGCACGTCCTGTACCGGACGCACCAGCGTGCCTTGCTCGATCTGCCGGTGCACGAGGTGATGCCAGCCCAGCAGCGTGCCCTCGCCGGCCTCGGCCTGCGCGACGAGCAGCCGGTAGTCGTTGCTTTCCAGATACTTGTTCTCGGTCAGCGTGTCGGACCCGTCGCCTTGCTGGAACCAGTTGCGCCACACGCGCCAGTCGACGTGCTCGCACACCTGCGCGCGGCCGAGCATCGACAGGTTCAGGGTCGGGCTCGTCAGCAGGTCCAGCGGCTTCAGCGACCGGCCACGGAAATGCCGCTCGTGGAAGGACGGGCTGCACACCGGATACACGATGTCGTGAAACAGCGGCTCGGCTTCGAACTCGGGCTCGCGCGGCGGGTTCTTCGTGATGATCACGTCGGGCTCGATGAGCCCGTCGAGTTCCATGAAGTGCTCGGTGACGATCACATGCAGCCGGATATCCGGGAACTGCTCGCGAAACGCGGGGAGCCGCGACGACAGCCAGAGCGCCGAGAACGTGTGCGACACGCAGACCATCAATGCATGCTTGTCGGTCCGGCGCACCGCCTCCGCCGCCTCGGCGATGTTCATGATCGACAGGTACGACGCGTTGTAAAGGATGCGCCCCGCATCCGTCAGCGCGATATGCCGGCCGGTGCGCTCGAACAGCGCGACGTCGAGCGAATCCTCGAGCTCCTTGATCTGCCGGCTGATCGCGGCCTGCGTCACGCACAGCACCTCGGCCGCCTGAGTGAAGCTCTCGTAGCGCGCCGCCGTCACGAAACACCGCAGCGCCCGAAGCGACGGCATCTGCGCGAGGAGTCGGTCTGCAAACAATTGCTTCTTCAACATGGCTTCACTCTCAAAACGGAGGTCGGACGCGGCGTCGGCGAACCCGTCGACGACAGTCCCGTCGGCTGCCCGCGGGCAGCCTCATCGCAAACCTTTCAATTATCTGATTTTTGCGGCTTGCGAGTCGGCCGGGCGGCGGCTGGCAAGGGCAGCACCGCCGAAGCGGCGTCGCGATGACACCATTCTCGATCGATTGTGCGCTGCGTCGCTATTATCGGAAGCGATGACGGGGACGGCAAGACGCACGTCGAATCGGCATGCCGTCTGCCACGCCGCCCCGTCGCGCGGCGCGTTTGCGCAGCGCACCACGCGGTGCCATCGCAGCCGGCAGCCGCGCGCACACAGCCGCCGGTCGCGGCAGCCTGCGCGGCTTGCGCCGGCCGATCGACCGGCGGCGGTGTGCGCGCGGCGTCATGCATGACGTCAGCGCGGTCGATCCGCCGGGTGCGCCGGGCGGCCGAAGCCGTTCCGCGCACGCCGCCGGCCGGACCGCACGGGCCCGGCGTGCTGCGTGCCCGGCCCGCGCACTCAGTCCAGCTTCAGCCAGGTGGTCTTCAGCTCGCAATATTGATCGTGCGCGTAGACGGACTTGTCGCGCCCGCCGAACCCCGATTGCTTGAAACCGCCGAACGGCGTCGACAGGTCGCCTTCGCCGAAGCAGTTCACCGTGACCGTCCCGGCACGAATCCGCGCGGCGACCTTGTGCGCGCTGTTCACGTTGTCGGTCCACAGCGACGCGGCCAGCCCGTAGCACGTATCGTTCGCGATCCGCACCGCATCGTCGACGTCGTCGTACTCGATGAAGCACACGACCGGCCCGAACACCTCGTCGCGCGCGATGCGCATCTCCGGCGTCACCTGATCGAAGATCGTCGGCTCGACGAACCAGCCGCCCGTCTCCGCGAGAATCGCGCGCCCGCCGCACACCACGCGTGCGCCTTCCGCCTTCGCCTTCTCGATATGGCCGAGCACCTTCTCGTAGTGCTTCTGCTCGATCAGCGCACCGAGCTTCACGTCCGGGTCGAGCGGATCGCCGGTCTTCCACCCGGCGAGCACGGCCTGGACCTTTTCCAGCAGTTCCGCCTTCCGGCTCGACGGAACAAGGATCCGCGAGCCGGCGCTGCAGTTCTCGCCCATGTTCCAGAACGCGGCCGCGACGGCCTGCTCCGCCACCGCGTCGAGGTTCGCGACGTCCGGCAGGATGACCTGCGGATTCTTGCCGCCGCATTCGAGCACGACGCGCTTCAGGTTCGTATCGGCCGAGTAGTGCAGGAACCGCTTGCCGGTCGCGGTCGAGCCGGTGAACGCGACGAGATCGACGTCCGGATGGCGGCCGATCGCCTCGCCGGCCTCGCCGCCGAACCCGGTGACGACGCTGAACACGCCCGGCGGCACGCCGGCCTCGAGCGCGAGATCGGCGATCCGCAGCGTCGACAGCGACGTCTGTTCGGCCGGCTTCACGACCACGCTGTTGCCGACCGACAGCGCGGGGCCGATCTTCCACGCGAGCATCAGCGCCGGGAAATTCCACGGCAGCACGGCGCCGACGACGCCGATCGGCTCGCGCGTGATCATGCTCACGACGCCCGCGCCGGACGGCGACAACGCGTCGTAGCGCTTGTCGGTCACCTCCGCGTGCCAGCGCATGCACGCGGCCGACTCGGGAATGTCGAGCCCCAGGCATTCGCCGATCGGCTTGCCGGCTTCCAGCGCCTCGAGCAGCGCGAGTTCCTCCGCATGCGCGTCGATCAGTTGCGCGACGCGCAGCAGCACCGCCTTGCGGTGCGCGGGCGCGGCCTTCGACCAGACGCCCGCTTCGAACGCCTCGCGCGCGGCCGCGACCGCGCGGTCGACGTCGCGGTCATGACATCGCGCGACCTCGGCCAGCACCTTGCCGGACGCGGGGTTGAGCGTCGCGAACGTCTCGCCCGACGCCGCCGCGCTGCGCTGCCCCGCGATGAACGCGCGACCGTCGAGCGACAACGCGTTCGCCTTCTGTTTCCAATCCTGATGGGTCGTCATGTCGTTTCCTTGAAAATCAAAGCTCGGCACCGGCCGAGAATTCCTTGGCCCAGATCGTCGCCGACACGGCCAGGTCGACGATCGGCCGGACCGGCAGCGAACGCGGATGCGGCTGCTTCAGCAGTTGCTGCACCAGGCTGTTCGATTCGCCGAGCGCGTATTCGGCGATCAGCTTGCCGGAGGCCGACCCGCGGCTCAGGCCGAGGCCGTTGCAGCCGATCGCCTCGTAGAGGCCATCGTCGCGCCTGCCGAACAGCGCGCCGTTGTTGGCGGACAGGCAGAGCGGCCCGCCCCACGTATATTCGAGCTCGACGCCGCCGAGCATCGGGAAGCGGCGCTCGAACGAGCGCTGATGCAAATGCCGCGACTTCGCGAGATCGGCCTGCGACACCTTCAGGTCCGGCCGGAACGCGAAATGGTTGCGCACGCAAATGCGATCGGTGATCAGGCGCCGCACCGTCGTGCCCATCGGATCGGCCGGAATCAGCGCCCACGAGCGCATGCCGCCGAGCTTCGCCACTTCGTCGGGGTTCATCGGGCGCGTAAGCGATGCGAACGTATAGACCGGCAGCAGGCCGTTCGAATGCATGCCGAAAGTCGCCGCATACGCGTTCGTGCACAGGATCACCTGCTTCGCGACGATCGTGCCGCCGGCGAAATGCAGCACCCGCGTGTCGCCGCGCGGTTCGATCCGCGTCACCGGGCTGAGCTCGAACACCGTCACGTTCGCCGGTTGCGTCGCTGCCAGGCCGCGCATCAGCGCGGCCGGCTGCACCGTGCTGCAGCCCGGCGTGAACAGCGCGCCCGTGTAGAAATCCGTTCCGGTCACCGCCTGGATTCCGGCCTGGTCGAGCCATTCGCACGCTTCGCCGATGCGGGCCAGCCCGTCGGCAAAATGCGCGAGCGCGGCGGCGCCCTTCCTGTTGACCGACGCGTGGAATTTGCCGTCGTCGCGCCAGTCGCACTCGATGCCGAAGCGCTGCACGATCGCGCGCACATAGTCGATGCCGTGCCGCTGAAACCGCACGTCGGCACGATCCTCCTCGATGCTGCGCGAGTAGCTTTCGCTGCTGATGTCGTGCGGCAGGTCGACGAAGAATCCGGAATTGCGTCCGGCCGTCGTGCGGCCGATCCGGTCGGCCTCCACGAGCGCGACGGACGCGCCGGGCGCCAGCTCCGCGAGCCGGCGCGCCGCGCACAGCCCGGTGATGCCGCCGCCGACCACGACCCAGTCGAACCGGCTGTCGGACGCGACGGTAACGGCGTCCTGCGCCGGCGGCAGGCTCTCCCACCAGCCGTTCATCCCGTCCGGCGCCGGAAACCGCGCGAATTCCAGATTCGAGCCCATGGTGGATTACCGGCCCTCGCGCAGCAGCGGCTTCACGAGCTTCGCAAACGCATCGCGCTCGTCGCCGGACAGCGCGCCGAGCGGTGCGCGGGCGACGCCGACCGGCAAGCCGGCCAGCTCGCAGCCGTAGCGCACGTACTGGATGAACTTGCCGCTGCGCTCGAGCAGTTCGAGCACCGGCAGCAATTGCGCCATCAGCGTGCGGCCGGTCGCGAAATCGCCGCGCTTCACGCATGCGTCGAACAGGTCGGTGTGCGCTTCCGGCAGGAAGTTCGATGCGCCGCCGACCCAGCTGCGCGCGCCCCACGCGAAGAACTCGAGCGCCTGGTCGTCCATCCCGCAGCTCAGCACGAGCCGGCCGCTGAAATGCGTCGACAGATGATGCAGATGCGCGATATCGCCGGTGCTCTCCTTCATCGCGACGAAGTTCTTGCGCGCGAGCAGCGTCTCGAGAATGTCGTCGCCGATTTCCGTGCCCGTGCGGGCCGGGAAGTTGTACAGCATGATCGGCATGTCAAGCGCGTCGTCCACTGCCAGCAGGTGCGCGAGCAGTTCCTGCTGGGTCGGCTGCGCGTAGTACGGCGCCGCAACCAGCAGCGCGTTCAGTCCCGCGCGTTTCGCTTCGCGGCCGAGGCGCAGCACTTCCTTCGTCGTCGTCGCGTTGATGCCGGCGGTCAGGAAGGTCTTGCCGCCGGCCGCGGCGGCGACCGTGTCGAACGTGCGCACGCGCTCGTCGAAGCTCAATGCGTAGTATTCGCCCGTCGTCCCGCCGATGCCGAGACCCGACACGCGGCCGGCAAGATCCGCCGCATGCCGGCCGAGCAGTGCGTGATCGATTTCACCGTCCGCGTCGAACGGGGTGACCAGCGGTGTATGTACGCCCTCGAAGCTCATTTTCGATTCCTCAATCAAGTGGTTGAGCCAGGTTGCCGCCGTCAGGCAGGCAACCGGCAATTCGACAAAACGTCGTCGGTACGTCGCTGCGCCTGCGCAGCCACGCCGATCGATTCACTACGTTGTCCGGACCATGTTCCAGTCCCGGCCCGATTCAGGCATCAGGCGAACGCCTCCGCATGCGCGTAGATGGGGAACTGGCCGCACAGGTCGCGCACGCGGGTCCGAACGGCGCGCTCGACCGCTTCGTCGCCGTTCGGATCGCGCTCGAGCGCGGCCAGCACGTCGACGATCATTTCGCCGATCTCCTCGAACTGCGCGGTTCCGAAGCCGCGCGTGGTGCCGGCCGGCGTGCCGAGCCGGATGCCCGACGTGACGGTCGGGTTTTCCGTATCGAACGGAATCCCGCTCTTGCTGCAGGTGATGCCGGCGCGCTCCAGCGCCTTCTCGGCCTGCGTGCCGGTCAGGCGCCGGGCGCGCAGGTCGACCAGCAGCAGGTGGTTGTCGGTGCCGCCCGTGACGAGCGTCAGACCGCCGGCCGTCAGCACGTGCGCGAGCGCCTGCGCGTTGCGCAACATCCGGTCGATATAGCGGGTGAACTCCGGACGAAGCGCTTCCGCGAAGGCCACGGCCTTGCCCGCGACGACATGCATCAGCGGGCCGCCCTGCAGCCCCGGAAAGACCGCCGCATCGATCTGCTTCGCGACGTCGGCGCGGTTCGTCAGGATGAAGCCGCCGCGCGGCCCGCGCAGCGTCTGGTGCGTGGTGGACGTCACCACGTCGGCGAACGGCACCGGGTTCGGATGCCGGCCGGCCGCGACGATGCCGGCGATATGCGCCATGTCGACCATCAGCTTCGCGTCGACGCTGTCGGCGATCTCGCGAAACGCGGCGAAGTCGAGCGTGCGCGGATACGCGGAGTAACCGGCGATGATCAGCTTCGGACGATGCCGCTCGGCGAGCCAGCGCACGTCGTCGTAATCGATGCGCAGCGTGTCCGGGTTCACGCCATACTGCACCGCGTCGAACCACTTCCCCGACAGCGCGGGCCGCGCGCCGTGCGTGAGGTGGCCGCCCGCATCGAGCGACATGCCCATCACCGTGTCGCCGGGTTTGACGAGCGCGAGCATCACCGCGCCGTTGGCCTGCGCGCCCGAGTGCGGCTGGACGTTCGCGTGGCTTGCGTCGAACAGCGCACACGCGCGGTCGATCGCGAGCGCCTCGATCCGGTCGACATGGTCGCAACCGCCGTAGTACCGCCGCGACGGATAGCCTTCCGCATACTTGTTCGTCAGCACGGTGCCCTGTGCTTCCAGCACCGCCGCCGACGCGATGTTTTCGGACGCGATCAGTTCGATCTGGCTCTGCTGGCGACGCAGCTCCAGCGCGATCTCCGATGCGATCACCGGATCCCGGCTCTGGAGCGGTTCAGAAAAAAAGCGGGCGTTCTCGTTCACTTGCTGACTCCGCGACGCGATTCGTGACGTGCTGCATGGACTGCGTGTACCGCACACCGCGAGGGCGGCGCCATCGTTGCGGCCCCGGCCATCGGCTTCGCGCGATACGACCGGCCGGTTCGCACGGACGACACCGATCGCGTCGTCCGCGCTACCGGGGCGCGGCTTTACTGCTGCAGCCAGGCCTTCAGCTTCTCCGGGTGCGCATCAACGAATTTCTTCGCGGCCGTCGCGTAGTCGTTCGTGCTGTTGCCCTCGAACTCGATCGCCTCGACGTCGGCCAGCGTCAGCTTCAGGTGCTTGAAGAACACATCGGCACGCGGGAACTTGCCCGCGAACTTCTTCGACGCGAACGCGTGGACCTGCTCTTCACCGCCCAGCGTGCCCTTCGGATCCTTCAGGTAGCGCATCTGCCACTTCTGGAACAGCCAGTGCGGGCTCCACACCGTCGCGACGATCCACTGCTTCGACTGGTACGCACGCGACACGCTCGCCAGCATGCCGGCCTCGCTCGATGCCTGGAGGTTGTAGCCGTCCAGGGTGTACGCCTTGATGGTCTTCTCGGATGCCTGCATCAGGCCGCCGCCCGGCTCGATGCCCTGGATCGTGCCGTTCAGCTTGCTCTTGACTTCCGGCTTGTTCAGGTCGGCGATCGACGACAGCTCCGCTTCCGGAATGTAGGTCGGCACCGCCCAGCCGTTCTTGCCGCCGGTGTAGATGATGCCGACGTCGTCCAGGTCGTTCTTGTACTTTGCGTAGTACGTCCCGTGCGTGACCGGCAGCCAGCCGCCGACCATGATGTCGAGATCCCCGCGCGCGACGCCCTGGTACTGGATGCCGATGTCGGCCTGGACGAATTGCACCGGTTGCTTCAGTTGCGTCTCCAGCACGTACTTGGCGACGTTGGCCACCGCCAGCACGTCCGCCCAGTTGGTCACCGCGATCTTGACCGGCTCGGCCGCCGACGCCGCGCCCGCACCTGCGCCGCAGGCAACCACCGTCGATACCGCAAGTTTCGCCAGAAGCGATTTGAACGTATGGGTATTCATCTAGTACTCCTTTTTAATCACGCGAGTCTTTCAAGGGTGGGGAACGCCTTGGGTCGGCGTTTCCGGTCTCCATGCACTGCCATACCGGTTCCGCCGCGGCACCGTGGCCGCGGCGCTTCATCGTCCGTCAACTGCCTTCGACTGCCGTATCCGTCAGGTGCGTGCCGCGCCACGCGGGCCGGCCTTGCCGGCACGCGCGGCCGGCCGCGCCTTCTTTTTCGCCTTCACGCCGAAGCTCTCCGTCAGGCGATCCAGCACGATCGCGAGCAGCACGACGCCCAGCCCGCCTTCGAAGCCGATCCCGATGTCGAGGCGCTGGATGCCGCTCAGCACGTATTCGCCAAGGCCGCCCGCGCCGATCATCGACGCGACCACCACCATCGACAGCGCCATCATGATCGTCTGGTTCACGCCGGCCATGATCGACGGCAGCGCATTCGGCAGCTGGATCTTCCACAGCAGCTGCCAGTCGGTGCTGCCGAACGAGCGGCCGGCCTCGATCAGTTCCTCGCGGACCTGCCGGATGCCGAGCGTCGTCAGCCGCACGACGGGCGGCATGGCGAAGACGATCGTCGCGATCACCGCCGGCACGCGTCCGAGCCCGAACAGGATCACGGCCGGGATCAGGTAGACGAACGCGGGCATCGTCTGCATGAAGTCGAGCAGCGAGCGCAGGATCATGCCGATCCGGTTGTTGCGCGCGCCCCAGATCCCCAGCGGGACACCGATCACCAGGCTGAAGAAGGTCGCCGCGGTGACGAGCGCAAGCGTCGATACCGTCTGCGCCCACAAGCCCATGTAGTGAATGACGAGCAGCGCGAAGCCGACGAAGATCGAGAACACGATGCCGCGGCGCCACAGCGCGAGTCCCACCATGATCACGACCATCGCGATGAACGGCACGGCGGCGAGACCGTCCTCGAGCAGCTTCACGACCGCGCCGAGCCCCGCCGAGAAGGTATCGAAGCCACCGCGGAAATGCAGAAACAGAAAGTTGACGAAATCTTCCGCGAACTTCCCGATCACCGACGAATTCATGCTGCCCTCCGTTGCATCATCTGCTTGAGTATCGTCCGGCAGGACACGACGCCCGCCAGTTGCCCCGCCGCATCCGTCACCGGCACGTCGTGCTGCCGGGTCAGCGCGATCGACGCGAGCCGATGCAGATCCGTCTCGATCGACACCGCGTTGAAATCGGGCAGGAATGCCTCGCGAATCGGCCGCGCACCGGACCGGTGCAGCGTGGCCGGCGTCACGCAGCCCAGGTAATGGCCGGCCTCGTCGCACACGTAGCCGCACTCGGCGCCGCTGTCGATCAGCTGATTCAGGTAGCGATCGGACGGCGCGCCCGCATCGCAGCGAAGGAGCCCGCGCTCGACCTTCGTCATCATGCTGGATGCCTTCAGGAAGCGCGACACGTCGACGTTGCGGAAGAAGTCCTGCACGTACGCGTCCGCCGGCGTCTGGATCAGTTCGGCCGGCGTGCCGACCTGGATCAGGCAGCCGTCCTTCATGATGCCGATGCGGCCGCCGATCTTCACCGCTTCCTCGATATCGTGGGAAATGAACACGATCGTGCGCTGCTCTTCCTTCTGCAGGCGCAGCAGCTCGTTCTGCATTTCGAAGCGGATCAGCGGATCGAGCGCGGAGAATGCCTCGTCCATCAGCAGGACCGACGGATTCACCGCGAGTGCGCGGGCAAGCCCCACGCGCTGCTGCATGCCGCCGGACAATTCGCTCGGCAGCAGCTTCTCGTACGAACCCAGGCCGACACGCTCCAGCGCGGCACGCGCAACCTCGTAGCGCTGCGCCTTCCTGATCCCCGCGACTTCGAGCCCGTACGCGATGTTGTCGATCACGGTGCGGTTCGGCAGCAGTGCGAACGACTGGAACACCATCGCCATCTTCTGGCGTCGAACCTCGCGCAGTTCGGGCGTCGACATCGGGGCGATGTCGCGGCCTTCGAGCACGACCTGCCCGGACGTCGGCTCGATCAGCCGGTTCAGCAGCCGGACCAGCGTCGATTTACCGGAGCCCGACAGCCCCATGATCACGAAGATCTCGCCGGCCCTGACGCTCAGGCTCACGTCGTCGACCGCCACCATGTTGCCGGTCTCCGCGAAGATCTCGTTGCGTCCGACACCGCGCTTAATCAGCTCGATCGCACGCTCGGGCTTCGGACCGAAAATCTTCGACAGGTGCTTGACGGTCAGGATGTCGGTTCCGGTCGCGATGCTCGACCGGGCGATCGACGGCGTGCCGTCGGTGTGGATTGCTCCGGGGGGAAGTACGTCGCCCGGTGCAAACGTCAGATTGGGGGCCATTCTGTCATCCCGACTAACTGGTAACGGAAACCGCGAACTTCGCACGTGTCGCCATCGATCGCCCGCTTGCTGCCGAGGTCGATGCCGCGCTCGCGTGGTTGACGGCGCTGATTCAGTGATTGCAGCGTATCAATCCAATTTCGTTGCTCCAGATACATTTTCTGTGCGCTTTTCCATACCTTTGGTAATGCATCGAATGTGGGCAAAAAGGCGCGAATGGTGCAGAACCGCACGAACGGCGTGAAAGCCAATGCCGGCGCGGCTGCGCGGGATCAAGGCGGGATTGCGCCGATGCGGCGTGCGGGGCGCGTGGAAGGGCGTGCTAGGGGAAAATCCGGACGGAGGGGTGTAAGGGAAACTACTGAGAAGACGGGCATTCGAGCGAGTAAATGCACCGTCAGGCCGGCTCTCGGGGAGGGAGGACCGGCGTTCGACGACTGACACTATCGTCCGCAAACCCCGCGACGAACCACACGCAGGTCGCCGCCGTCGCACGCAGGTCGTCGGCAAGCGCAACGGCTCGATCCGGCCGGCCGCCGGCGCTTCCCGGCCGGCCGGGCAGCCGCGCGTCACCCGCGCGTCGCTTCCGTCGCTCCGTACACACCCGCCACGGGCAACGTCACCGTCACCGTCGTCCCCTGCCACGCGGCGCTGCGCACGTGGATAGCGCCGCGATGGCGCTCGACGACCGCCTTGGCGAACACCATCCCCAGCCCGACGCCCTTTGCGTCGGGTTGACCGGGCAGGCGAAAGCGCCGGTATCGCTCGAACAGCCGCGCCTGATCCTCGGCCGCGATCCCGTAGCCGTGATCGCGGATCACGCAGCGCACCGACGCGCGATCCTCGGCCAGTTCGACACTGCACTCGACGCGCGTATGCGATGCGCTGTACGCGACGGCGTTCCCCAGCAACTCGACCAGCGCGCGCGACAGCAGCGCCGGATCGCCGTGCACGAGTGCGTCGTCGCAATGCGGCACGTCGTCGACCTTGATGCCCTTCTCGCTCGCGCACGGCCAGATCGCGTCCCGCGCCTGGTTCATCAGGTCCGCGACATTGACGAGCTGCGGTACGTACTCCCCGGTCTCCGCCCGCGACACTTGCGCGAAGCCGTCCGCCATTGCGAGCGTATGACGCGCCAGCTTGCCGATTTCGTGAAGGCGCTCGCGCAACGAGCAGTCGAGCGGACAGGCTGCCGGCGCGCCCACGAGCACGACGACCGACGTAAGCGGCGCACGCATGTCGTGCGAGAACAGCGTCAGCATGTCGTTACGCTGCCGCTCGAGCACCTCGCGACGGGTGTACGCGCCGCGCAGCCGGTCCAGCGCGTCGTTCAACCGCGCGATCTCCGGGCCCGCGCCCGGCACCGCAACGATCGGCGATATGTCGCCCTGGCTCAGCGCGACGATACCCCTGCTCAACGCATCGAGCGGTTTCGACAGCGTACGTTGCGTGCCGCGCACGAGCAGGAACAGGATCGCGATGCAGCATGCCGCCTCGGCGGCAGACAAGGCCATCCTGAAGCGGGCCGCATCGCGCAGCTCGACCGCACGCGCCCGCGTGACGTCGATCACGTAATCGCGCAATTGCTCCGCCGGTCCGAGGTCGCGCACGATGCGCCGGGCGAAATCCTCGGCATTCGTCGCATAGCGGCCCGTGCGGCCTCCGCGGATCGTCGCCGAGACGAGCGGCAGGAAGCTGCCGTCCATCGTGTCGTTCAGTCGTGCGAGGTTGTTCGCGAGCGTTGCGTCGGCGAGCTGCGGCGCGATCGCTCCGGCAATCAACGCACGCAGTTGCACGATGCGTCCGCGCATCTGCAGAATGCGTGCGAGCCGCTCGTCGTCGAGCGGCGCATTCTGCATCAGTGACGCGACGAACAACGAGCCGAGACGCCCGCTGTATTCGCGCAGGTCGCCGAGCAGGTACACGAGCATCAGCGCGTTCGCCGTATCGGGGTGGCGCATCGCGGTGCCCGCCATCACGTCCTGCGCCAGGGCCGCCAGATCGTCGGCGACCGCGAACATCCGGTCCTGCGCGGACTGGACTTCCCATACCATGCGCGCTTCCGGCGGCCGCGCGGCGAGCGCGTCGACCTGACGTCGCGCGTCGGCCAGCCCGGCGCGGATCGCATCGAACGTATGCAGCGCGATCGTGCGCCCGGGCGCATCGAGCACGGTCGTCCGCGCGAGGTACGCTCGAAGCCCGTCGAGCGCCTGGTCCGAGCGCACGCGGGCGGCGCGCACCGCCACCGTGTCGGCCGCCGCGTCGCGCCGCCGATGCGCGAGCAGCGCGTTGGCCGGCCAGCGTTCGGCCGAGATCAGGTTCAACGCGAGCGTCGCGCGTTCGACCTGTTCGAAGTCGCGCAGATCGAGGCTCCCCTGCCGGTACAACCGGTAGCTTTCCCAGACGTTCGACCCGCACACCACCGCCGTCAGCGCCGCGACCAGCGCAAAGACGGCACGCATGCGCTGCCGGATCGAGAAGTCGCCGAGGTTCACGATGCCGGCCCGGTCCGCCACGAACGCGCAGCGCACGCAGCCTCGTCCGCTCCGCCAACCGGAATCGCATGCCCCGGCCTCCCCGCGCGTCGCGATAGCGACGCCCTCGCGGCCGGACGCGATCGCCGCACGCGCATCCTGCCGCATCGCCGATTGCGCGGCGGGACGACGCGCGGCGGCGTGTCGATCGCACCAACCGATTGCAACAACCGCCGAGCGAGGCACGGATACGACATGTTCAATTCCCACATTGCGTCACTGTCATTGACAAGTCCCACCATTCACCTCGATTGCTGCGCGATCGGGATCAATAGGTCATCGTCAAAAATGCGTACCGGTAAAAACATATTACGAATATCTATTTTCTTATGGCAGTACGAAATATTGAAACCGGACTCCCGGGATGATGGACATCGCGTGCATGCAAGGGCCGCGCTTCAATTCCGGCGACGCTCGCGACGCGTCGCATGGCGCCACGAATCCACCTGCATTGCAAACCGTCGTGATCGAGTCTCGGCGATATTGCGGCAAATGTAAACGCGACGTTGGACGCAAGACAAACACGGACACGCGGACGACAAGCGAGACTTTGGTATCGGGACTTACGTATCGAGACTTTCGTCTTGTACAATCCGGTTCGCTCGCCTTGATTCAGCATCGGTCACCCACATTTCATCGTCCTAATGAAAATTCTGATCGTCGACGATCATGCGATCCTGCGGGACGGCGTGGCAATGCTGCTCCGTCAGGAGGACAGCGGCACGGTCGTCGTTCAGGCGGGCAATGCGGATGACGCCATGCGAATGCTTGACCAGCACCGCGACCTCGACGCCATCGTGCTCGACCTGAAACTCCACGGCATGGACGGGCTGGAGGCCCTCGCCGTGTTTGCGCGGAAGCGCCCGGGGCTGCCCGTCATCGTGCTGTCTTCGTCGGAGGATTTGAGTGCCGTGCGCAAGGCGTTTGCGCACGGCGCCATGGGCTACGTGCCGAAGTCCGCCGGTCCGCTCACGCTGTTGTCCGCGATCCGGATCGCGCTCAACGGTGAACGCTACGTGCCCCCGCTCCTGCTCGACGAGCTGACCGTGCTGCACCCGGACGGCGCCACGAACCTGTCGTCCGCTCTACGCGGTTCGAAGTTGACGCAACGCCAGATCGAAGTACTGCGCTATGTCGCGGAAGGCGTGCCGAACAAGGTCATCGCCGACAAGCTCGGCCTGTCCGAAAAGACCGTCAAGGGGCATGTCACCGCGATCTTCAAGGCACTGAACGTGATCAACCGGACCCAGGCCGCCGCCGCCGGCAGGAAGGCCGGGCTCATCTGAGCGCCCGCGCGGATTGCCAGACCGACGCAAATCGCCTGGATTTTTTTCATCGCCAACGCCAGCGGAATCGCAGATGGCTTCCACGCCCCGCCCCACGGACAGTCGCGCAGCGCCCGACACGCCGGCCGACGCCGACGGCCCGTTCGATCTCTCGTCGGACGTGATCGAGCGATGGCAACGCCTGGTCGATCTGATGGCGGATATCATCGGCGTCCCGTCCGGGCTGATCATGCGCCATGTCGGCAACGACATCGAGGTGGTCGTGGCCAGCCGGAACGAGACCAATCCGTTCCATCAGGGCGAATCGGCCGAGCTGTCCGGATCGGGGCTCTATTGCGAAGCCGTGATCGCGAACGACCGCTCGCTGATCGTGCCCGATGCACGGCGATCGGAACAGTGGCGCAACAATCCGGACCTGCGCGTGGACATGGTCTCGTATCTCGGCCTGCCGATCCACTGGCCCGACCGCACGACCTTCGGCACGATCTGCGTGCTCGACTGCAAGGAAAATGCATATTCCGAGCGGTACCTCCGGCTCGTCGAGGAATTCCGCGACCAGATCGAAATGCAGCTCCAGTTGATCGGCGCGCAACGGATCGCCGAGCGCGAGCGCCAGCGCGCCGCGCAGCTCGCCGAGAGCTTCCGTCAGCAGAAGGATCTCGCCACCGAAGCGTCGCACGTCAAATCGCGTTTTCTCGCGGCCGCGAGCCACGACCTCCGCCAGCCCGTCCATGCGCTCAGCCTGTTCGTCGGCGCGTTGCGGCACGTCCCGATGCCCGCCGACGGTGCGCGGCTCGTCGAACGCATCAACCAGTCAGTCAATGCGATGGACGAACTGTTCACCGCGATCCTGGACATCTCGCGGCTCGACGCGGGCGTCGTGCCCGTGCATCGCCGGCCGTTCGCGATCGACACGGTACTGGAGCGCGTGTGCAGCGACGTCGCCGTCGATGCACACGCGAAGGGGCTGCAGCTGTCCTACGTGCGCAGCACCATCGTCATCGACTCCGATCCGGTGCTGCTCGAGCGCATCGTGCGCAACCTGCTGTCGAACGCGGTGCGCTATACCGACGCCGGACGCATCGTCGTCGGCTGCCGGCGCACCCGCACGCACGTGCGCGTGCAAGTCATCGACACCGGCCACGGCATCCCGGCCGACGAGCAGCGCCGCGTGTTCGACGACTACTATCAGTTGACCCGTCACGGCCGCCGGCACGAACAGGGCATGGGTCTCGGGCTGGCGATCGTGCGGCGCCTGGCCGAGCTGCTCGATTGTCCGCTGACGCTGCGCTCCGCGCCCGGGCTCGGCTCGTGCTTCGAACTGCAGGTGGCACGGACGCCCGCGACGGTCCCGCCGCCCGCCACCGTCGGGGACGAGATCGCCGTCGACGCGGCGGCGGCCGCCGCGCACCTCGTGGTCGTGATCGACGACGAATCGGCCATCCGCACCGGCATGTCGATCCTGCTCGCGCAATGGGGTTATCGGGTCGTTGCGACCGCGTCGGCGAACGAGGCCATCGCACGCCTGGCGTCGGATGCCGTACGCCCGACCTTGCTGATCTGCGATCTGCACCTGCACGGCGACGAGAACGGAATCAGTGCGATCACGCGGCTGCGCGACGAGTACAACGCGGCGATTCCGGCGATGCTGATCACCGGCGACACGACGGTGCGTCGGCCCGGACAGTCGAAGCACGGCGGCTTCATCCTGCTGCACAAACCCGTGCCGAGCGACAAGCTGCGCTCGGCCATGGAGCGCCTCCTGCACGCGCAAACGGCGAAACCGGCGCGACCGGCCGGGCCGGGTTAGTCGGCGCGCGATCCCGCATCACGCGTCAGCCCCGCGCTGCGTTCGCGCCGCCGGGGCGCGACGCAATCGTGGAACGCTCACAGCGGATCGGTCGATGAAAGCGCTTTCCAATGTGCTGAGAGGCGGTGTTTCAATTCGTGATCTGCGCGAGCTCCGCCGCAGCCGGCCGCGGTTCGATCATCGATTCCGCATCGCGCACCGGCACGATCCGGTACGCGGTTCGCCGATCGCATTCGATACATGCACGCTCGCCGCATGCCGGTTCGCACACGCGTCATGTCGTGCGGCACTACCGCGCCGCAATCCCCGCGACGAACAACACGCAAGCGAGCGCCGACGCCACCGTGCGCACGTGATTCCACCGCGTCCAGTCGTGCACGTAGCGTGCCCACTGCGCCGCCCCCTGCGCGGTGGCCGGATCGGCGGCAGCGAGCGCATCGTTGAGCGGCACGTTGACGGCCATCGTCACCGCGAACATGCCGAACAGATAGAGCACGCCGCCCGCGAGCGCTGCCATCGCGCCCGGCTGGCCGCGATCGAGCAGCGCGATCACGATCAGCGCGAGTGCCATCAGCGTCGTGCCGAGAAACAGCGGCATGAACGGCGAACGCACGATGTCGACGTTGATCGCATTCATCGCGGCGATGCCCGCCTGCGGCGCGATTCGCGCGAGCGACGTCATCACGAAGGTCGAGAACGCGAAATAGACGCCGGCCATCAGCCCGCAGCCGATCGCCGAACCCCACAGCAACGCGGCAGTCAGGAACGCGATCATGGTCATGCGCGCCACACGCCGGTCGCGGCCGTCGCACGCGCGTAGTCGGCGAAATCGCGCGCGGGCCGCCCCAGCGTAGCCTCGATGCCATCGGCGACCGGGCTGTTGCGGCCGTCGAGCACCACGCCGAACAGATCGTCGAGCAGCGCGACGATCGGCTCGGGCACGCCGGCTTCGTGCAGCCCCGCGACGAACTCGGCCGGTTGAATCTCCCGGTAATGAATGGGCCGGCCGGCTGCCCGCGCGATCTCGGCCACCGCTTCGGCGAACGTCAGCGCACGCGGGCCCGTCACTTCGATCACGCGGTTCGCGAAGCGCGCATCGGTGAGCGCGGCGACGGCCACGTCCGCGATGTCGTCCGCATCGACGAACGGCTCGCGCACCGCGCCGGCCGGCAGCGCGACTTCGCCGGCCAGCACGCCGTCGAGCAGATAGCCCTCGGAGAAATTCTGGTTGAACCAGCTCGCGCGCACCACGCCCCAGCCCACGCCGGACGCCTGCAGCGCAGCCTCGGCCGCCTGCGCGCGGGGCTCGCCGCGTCCCGACAGCAACACCACGCGTTCGACGCCGCTGTCGCGCGCGAGCCGCCCGAACGCCGCAATCGCTTCCACCGCGCCGTCGACGGCGAGGTCGGGCTGGTAGGTCACGTACGCAGCAGCCGCGCCTTCGAGCGCGGCCGGCCAGGTGCCGGGCGCGGTCCAGTCGAACCGGACAGCCGACGTGCGCGACACCGGCCGGGTAACCCGCCCGCGTGCGCGCAGGCGCGCATCGACGCGGGCGCCCGTCTTGCCCGAGCCGCCGACGATGACGATGGGAAATGCCGACATGTGCGCCTCCTTCTCTCCCAGTAATGCGAGAATTTCTCGCGTTTCAAAAACACGATAGACTCTCGCATTAGCAAGGTCAAGTTTTTCCGGAGGCGGCATGGGCCGACAGAAATCGGGGCAGAACGTCGGCGGCGAAGCGGCGGCGGCAACCACGGCAGCCGACGCGCCGGCCCGCGCGCGGCTCGTGCCGACGCAGCAGCGCAGCCGCGAACGGTTCGAGCGCATCCTCGCGTGCGCGTCGGAGGTGATGATCGAGAAGGGGTGCGACGCGTTCCGGATGAGCGACATCGTCGAGCGCACGGGCATCTCGTTCGGTTCGCTGTACCAGTACTTTCCGGACAAGGCGGCCGTGATCGGCACGCTCGCGGAGCGCTACAACGCGATCGGTCACGACTGCGTGCGGCGCGACCTCGCCGGGATGAAGACGATCGGCGACCTGCACGGCACGCTCGCGCGCATCACGGACAGCTATTACCGGATGTTCGTCGACGAGCCGCTGATGCGCGACATCTGGCGCGCGACGCAGGCTGATCGTGCGCTGCAGGCGCTCGACCGGGCGGACGGAGCGCTCCTGGCCGGCCTGCTCGCGGATGCCTTGGCCGAAGTGGCGCCCGGCACGACGCGCACGCAACGCAGCGCGTTCGCGGAGCTGATGATGATCCAGATCGCGGCGGCCGTGCGGCACGCGATCACGTTGCCGCCGAAGGCGGCCCGGCAGATGCTTGCGATGTTCAAGCGGACGTTGCCGCGGGATCTGGCGGTGCTCGACGCGTAAGCGCGCCGTGCAACGCACGCGGCCGCCCGAAGGCGGCCGCGCGAAGACGCACGAAGAGGCACCGACGTGCCGCTTACTTGCTGTAGTCGTACACCCCACGCCCCGTCTTGCGCCCCAGCCGCCCTGCCGACACCATCTCGCGCAGCAGCGGGCACGCACGATACTTCGTGTCGCCGAAGTCCTTCAGGAACACGTCCATCACCGCGAGGCACACGTCGAGCCCGACGAGGTCGGCCAGCGCGAGCGGCCCGATCGGATGGTTCGCGCCGAGCTTCATCCCCGCGTCGATCTCCTCGGCCGACGCGATGCCTTCGGCCAGCACGAAGAACGCTTCGTTGATCATCGGCACGAGGATCCGGTTCACGACGAAGCCCGGCGCGTTGCGCACGCCGATCGGCGACTTGTCGAAGCGCTCGGTCAGCGCGCGCACCGCCGACGCGGTCGCGTCGCTCGTCTGCAGCCCGCGGATGATCTCGACGAGCGGCATCAGCGGCACCGGGTTGAAGAAGTGCATGCCGACGAAGCGCGACGGATCGGCGAGCAGCGCCGCGAGCGACGTGATCGAGATCGACGACGTGTTGGTCGCGATGATCGCGTCGGGCCGCGCGACCGACTCGATCTGCTTCAGGATGCGGCTCTTCAGCTCGACGTTCTCGGTCGCGGCTTCGATCACGATGTCGACCGCGGCGAGCTTCGCGTAATCGGTCGACGTCGTGATGCGTGCGAGCGCGGCGTCGCGTGCGGCGGCGGCGAGCTTATCCTTCGACACGAGCCGCTCGAGGCTGCCCTTCAGGGCGGCGACGCCCTTGTCGAGCGCCGCATCGCTGACGTCGATCATCACGACGTTGAGTCCTGCAACGGCGGCGGTTTGCGCAATGCCGTTGCCCATGGTTCCGGCGCCCACGACGCCGACGGTTTCGATGGCCATGACGATTCCTGTATGTTCGGGTGCTGAGCGGTCGATTATCAGATGTTCTCGAAGATCGCCGCAATCCCCTGGCCGCCGCCGATACACATCGTCACGAGCGCGTAACGCCCGCCGATGCGCTTCAGCTCGTACAGCGCCTTGACCGTGATCAATGCGCCGGTCGCGCCGATCGGGTGACCGAGCGAAATGCCCGAGCCGTTCGGGTTGACCTTGGCCGGATCGAGGCCGAGCTCCTGCGTGACCGCGCATGCCTGCGCGGCGAACGCCTCGTTCGCCTCGATCACGTCGAGATCGGTGATCTTCAGGCCCGCGCGCTCGAGCGCCTTCTGCGTGGCCGGCACCGGGCCGATGCCCATGTACGCCGGATCGACGCCCGCATGCGCGTACGCGACGAGACGCGCGAGCGGCTTCACGCCCTGCGCGCGCGCGGCATCCGCGCTCATCATCAGCACCGCGGCAGCGGCATCGTTGATCCCCGACGCATTGCCGGCCGTCACCGTGCCGTCCTCCTTCACGAACACCGGCTTCAGCTTCGTGAAATCGTCCGGGCCGGCGTCGTGACGCACGTGCTCGTCGGTGTCGAACGCGACCTCGCCCTTCTTCGAGCGGATCGAGATCGGCAGGATCTGGTCCTTGAAGCGCCCTTCCGCGATCGCGCGCGCCGCGCGACGATGCGATTCGAGCGCGAGCGCATCCTGCGCGTCACGCGAAATGCCGTACTTGCGTGCGACGTTCTCGGCCGTCACGCCCATGTGGATCGTCTGGAACGGGTCGTGCAGCGCGCCGAGCATCATGTCGACGAGCTTGCCGTCGCCCATGCGCTGGCCGAAGCGCGCGGCCGGCACGGTGTACGGCGCGCGGCTCATGTTCTCCGAACCGCCGCCGATCGCGACGTCGGTGTCGCCGAGCATGATCGTCTGCGCGGCCGACACGATCGCCTGCAGGCCCGAGCCGCACAGGCGGTTCACGGTCAGCGCCGGCGTGTGCTGCGCGACGCCGCCGTTGATCGCCGCGACGCGCGCGAGATACATGTCCTTCGGCTCGGTGTTCACGACATGGCCGAACACGACATGCCCGACCGCATCGCCCGGCACGTTCGCGCGCGACAGCACTTCGCTCACGACCTTCGCACCGAGATCGGTCGGCGAGAAATCCTTCAGACTCCCGCCGAAATCGCCGATCGCGGTACGGACACCGCTCACCACCACGACTTCCTTCGCTGCATTGCTCATCGTCTCACTCCGGTTCGTTCGCGCCCGCGGGCGCGGGGATGCGTTGCGTT